>ONVN01000077.1 GCA_900321295.1 uncultured Eubacteriales bacterium | reverse complement strand
CGCCATCGCCGCTCTGGGCATGCTGGCCTTCGTCGGCGCCACCGTTTCCATTGACGCCTTCGGCCCCATCGCCGACAACGCCGGCGGCCTCGCCGAGAGCTGCCACCTCCCCGGAAACGTCCGTCAGATCACCGACAAGCTGGACGCTGTCGGCAACACCACCGCGGCCATCGGCAAGGGCTTTGCCATCGGTTCCGCGGCCTTCGCCACCGTCTCCCTGATTGTTTCCTACGTCGGCAACTATACGCCGGCCAATGAGGAAATGGTCCTCAACATCGCTTCCTTCGTCGTGGTCGCCGGCGGCATCATCGGCGGCGCCCTGGTGGAATACTTCTCCGCCATGCTCACCGACAACACCATCGAATCCGCCCGTCTCATGGCGGATGAAGGCGACCGTCAGCTTTCCGAACCCGGTGTTCTGGAAGGCACCAAGGCCCCTGACTACAACAAGATGATCCGTATCGCCGCAACCCAGGCCCTGAAGAAGATGCTCGTGCCTTCCGTTCTGGCCATGTTCATCCCCGTGGTGGGCGGCTTCCTGTTCGGCGTGGAATTCGTCGGCGGCCTCCTCGTCGGTGCCACCATCGTTGCCATTCCGCGCGCCCTGTTCATGGGCAACTCCGGCGGTGCCTTCGACAACGCCAAGAAGTACATTGAATCCGGTGCGCTTGAAGGCCACGGAAAAGGATCCGCTGCCCATAAGGCGGCCGTCACCGGCGACACCGTCGGCGATACCCGCAAGGACGTTGTCGGCGTTGCCCTGGACATCTTCATCAAGACCATGTCCACCGTGGCCAACACGCTCGTCAGCGTCTTCAGCCACTTCACCCTGATCAAGTAATTCCTGCACAATCAAAAGAACCAGGTGCGGCCAACGCCGCCCTGGTTCTTTTTCCTTGTCTTTTTCCTGGTCCGGAAACATCCCCCGGTTTCAGGTCCCTTCTGCGGGTGCCTCCTCCGGATAGGAATCCTCAAACGGCTCATAGACCGTTGTGCGGAACATGCGGTAGATCACGTCATAGTGCGGATGCACGCGCCAGCCGCCGGCTGTGGAGGTGGAATCGTTGTCGATATGGGTGTCCGGGAGGGCCGCCCTCAGGGCGTCGATCGGTTCCCAGGGACGCATCATGCCCTTCATGTTGAAGTGATGGGTCCACAGGCGCTTGAGCTGCTTCATCTCGTGCAGCGGCGTCAGATCCCGGATGTAGTTGTTGACGATATCCAGGTCCATCAGATGCGTCAGGTTTGTCAGGGGCGAAATGTCGTCAATCTGGTTCCAGAAAATCTCGAGGTACTCCAGATCCTTCAGGCTTCCCACCGGCGTGATATCCGTGATGCAGTTGCAGGCAAGGATGAGCACGCGCAGTTTCGGGAGATCATACAGGAAGGAAACGTCCCGGATAATGTTGTGTCCCACATCCAGCGCCTTCAGGTTCTTACAGTACTTGAGAATACTGAAGTCATCCCCGGTATGGACCGGATCGCTGGGATCCCCGTGCAGGGTGGAAAAGGCAGTCTGGTCCGTACGGATCGTATGCTCCACAATCCGCATCGTCCACCCGAATTCAATCTCCGGATACCGGGCGGCCATTTCCTCAATCTTCGGCTTCTTGACCTCGGTTCCGAACATGTCCACTTTTTTCACATCGGTCAGGCTGTCCAGAAAGGCATAGAACCCGTTCCAGTCGGTGATCACCATGTCCCCCATGTCCACATAGGCGGCATCCGTATCCACCGTAACCCCGCCGAAGGAAACGGTTTCCGCCTGGGCGAGCCCTGCCGCAAAGGCAAGCAGCAGCATGAGCGCAAGGCAGCCGATCCATTTCTTCTTCATGTTTCATCCATCCTTCCCGCAGGCAGCGGGCCTTCTTTCCCGCGCCGTGTTCTCTTAAGTATAATCCAGCCTTTTCCGTATGTCGACCGTCCGCTGCAGCCTCAGGAGAGCATTTCCCGGATCACGTCCAGGCTGACCTCTTCCCGGGGGGCAAACGCATCGCTCCCCATATAGGCATACAGGGCGGTCTGCAGGGCTCTGGCCTCGGGATACTGCATCAGGTCCTGAAGGCCCATGGAGGAAAACATCAGTTTTCCTCCCCCCGTCCGGCATTCAAACAGCTTGGCCATGCGCCGCATGGTGGCATAGGAATCCATCTCCGTAATGATCGAATGCACGCGGCACGCTTCCGGAAGAATCACTGCGCGCTGCCCGGCCATGGGCCACCACTGCCAGTCGCTGTGGAAGGCCGTCGGGAATGCCCGGAACAGCGGATGTCCTTCCTCGATCAGCTGCCCCATGCCGCCTTCCTGTTTCGGGAAGGTGCCCACCGACCAGAAGTCCGTGGAGAACTGCGCCTGAATGGAATGCGGCAGGGCTTCCTTTGTGGAGGGCGGGGTGAGATACACGCTGCCGCCCGCCGCGAGCACCCGGACCGCTTCCGCGTCCAGACAGGCGGTTTCATACACCTGCTCCGGCCGCCTGCAGGCCGTCTCCGGATAAAGCCAGAGGGAATACACATTCGCATGACCCGCAAAGCAGACCGTAAGCGTCAGCTGCTCATTGTGCGCATGCGCCGGCATTTCAAACCGGATTTCTCCGGCATCGCCGAGTGTCCCCTTCGGGACGGTCACACAGGGCGAATCCCCGGTCTTTTCCCAGCCGTCCCCCGAAATCCTCCAGGTCATGCTTCCCGTGAGATCTTCCTTCCCGTAATTGGCAACCTTCACCGGGGCTTCCAGAAGCTCCCCGGGCTCCCAGGTGTAGCCCTTCAGGAACGCCAGGGGCAGGACATCCCGGAAGAAGGCGGCAAACCGTTCCGGCCGGGCAAAGGGATAGGGCTTGGGGTTCAGGTGGCTGTTGAGCATGCCCACCAGCGCTGTTCCCTGGCCCGGAAAATCCTGAAGGCCCAGCAGGGAGATCCCGGCCAGGTCCGGTGTCCGGAGATTGGCCTCCATCTCTTCCCGGTAGCAGAGCAGGGAAAGCTCGCCGGTTGCCTCAACCCGTTTCTTCCACGATTCCGCCATGCCGGCCTTCTGCATTTTCCGGCGGATGGCCTCGAAATTGTCCGGCCGGGTCACTCCTTTGAAATCGTCGATTTCATCGAAGTCCGGGAGCACTTCAAACTGCCCCACCTCAAAGGAGATCACGGGCCCGGCATACGTTTTCCGCAGGGCGTCCATGGCCTCCGTGTAGCTGGTGAGCCCGGAAGGCCGCTTCCGGTTGATATGCCCCGCCATGCCGGAAAAGCTGCCGCGCAGGGGCAGGTGCTCAAAGCGCTGGGAGGTATAGAAATCGCTGTCCGGATCGCAGCCCAGGGAACCGTAATGTGGGTTGGAGGCATTGGCATACAGGCGCGTCGGATCCTTTTCCCTGGCCCGGCGAAGCATCGCACGCATCCTCCGGTGTCCCTCCTCGCCTGCATGCAGTTCGTTTCCGAAGGTCAGCATGACAAAGGAGGGATGGCTGGCGAGCATGTCCAGCGTCCGGTCCAGCTCATCGCAGTAGAACGCATACTCCGTGTCATCCTCAAAGGCATTGCGCGGGTTCCAGCAGGGAAGCTCGGGCTGCATCAACATGCCCAGGCGGTCCGCCGCGGCAAAGGCCGCTTCCGGAGGCACATGGGAGTGAAAGCGCATGCAGTTGACCCCGTAGCTCCGGTAGGTCCGGAGCACTTCCTCCCAGCGCTCCTCCTCCATGGGCTCATACCCGGTTTCCGGGAAAACCGCGCAGTTGGCTTCCGCCCGCAGATGCACCACCCGGCCGTTCACCGCAAAGTGCCCGTTCCGGACGCCGAAATCCCGGATGCCGAAGGTTTCGGTCCGCGTATCCAGCCCTTCGGCCGCCAGCGTCAGGGTGTAGAGGAAGCCGTCCCCCAGGTCCCACCGGTGCACGTCTTCCCGGAGGGGCAGGTTTCTTCCCCAGATTTCCGTTCTGCCCTTTTCCACTTTGGCCTCCAGGCATTCCGTCTGCTTCAGGGCAGGACTGTGGACATGGAGGATTCCCTTCCAGGGGCGGTCCGCATTCACGACCGCGCACACATCCAGTTCTTTCCCGTGGGGAAACACCCGGACGGATTCAAAGAAAACCGGATTTTCCAGACGGACGCGCACATACCCGAGCAGTCCGTTCCAGTTCGTCTGGGTTTCGTCCGTCGCTTCCGAGGAAAACACGATGTCATCATGCGGAAGCCCCGGATAACTGTTGTCGGACACGATTTCAATATGATCCAGACCCCGGGCGGAGTCCGTGATTTCAAAGGACTGCGGCGCGGAAAGCGTAAACGGCCATACCCGTCCGGCCTCCCGGCCGTTCACCGTGACCGTCAGGCAGCGTGCCCGCTCAACGTCCAGGAAAACGCGGCAGCCGTCCGGCCGCACCCACAGCAGGTCACACTGCAGGCGGGCAGGCCCTTCATAGGTCACCCGGCGCGTGAACCGGGTCGTGATGCCCTCGGACGCATCCGTTTCCCGGAGCTTCGCATCCGGAT
Source organism: uncultured Eubacteriales bacterium (assembly GCA_900321295.1). Lineage (GTDB taxonomy): Bacteria > Bacillota > Clostridia > Christensenellales > Aristaeellaceae > UBA2943. Next base: position 25,269 of record ONVN01000077.1, on the reverse strand, counting down.
GCCACGGTTTGGCCTGTTTTTCCGGGGCACCGAGCCCGCTCCCGTCCAGCGTGCCCGGGATGCGGATCACGCCGTCCGTTCCGTCTTCCAGGGTACAGTACCAGGTTCCCGGCAGATTGATCGTTTCCATGCATCCGACTCCTTTACCGTTCCAGGGCAAGACAGACAGCACCCGGTGCCGACACGCGGTCCGAGCCCGTCCAGGTCCAGTCTTCGCGCCACAGACAGGTCACTTCTCCGCTTCCCTGGCAGGCGCACAGCACCATATTGCCCACCGGCAGGCAGTCCCGCGGCATGACGCCGCCGGCCGCATACATGCCGACCGGTTCCAGTTTTTCGCCCGTATCCGTAAACACGCTCAGCAGGTCGGCGCCGCGCTGGGTGCAGTAAATCAGGCCGTCCCCGTCCATGCGGAGCGCCGCGCCGGTGCCCTCGGCGCCATCCAGGAGGATCGGGGCTTCATATTCCCGGCCGCCTCCGATGCGGTACAGCTTCTGACTCAGCTCCGTAATCGCGTACCAGTGGTCCCCGCAGTCGAGCAGATGGCGCGGACCGTCCCCCGGTGCAAACCGGCGGACCGGCTCTTCCGCCTGAACCCAGGCATCCCCTTCCCGCTCAATGAGCCGGATCTCATCCGCGCCGAGGTCCGAGCACCAGAGCGTGCGGTTGTCCCGGAACAGCACAAAGTGTGCATGCGGGCCTTCCTGCCGCTGCGGGTTCACGCTGCCGCTGCGTCCTTCCAGCACGGAAAGCAGGGCCGGCTCTCTGCCCGTCACGTCATACACCGCCACCGACCCGCTGGTATAGTTGGCCACCGCCAGAGTGCTTTCGTCCGGCGACAGGGCCAGATGACACGGGTTTTCGCCCTTCGTGCCGGTTTCCCACTGCATCTCATACCCGCCGCGCAGCCGTTTCTTCGCAAAGCCGACTTTTCCTTCCCGGCTGCCCAGCGCTTCATTCACCCAGAAAAGGCCGCCCGGGACCGGCAGAAGATAGGACGGGTCCTCCGCAAACATGACGACCTCAATGTCCTGAATCATGCCCTGGTCCACCTTCAGGCGGTAGATACCGTCACTCTCCGTGCCGGTGGTATAGCTTCCCACAAGGATCTGTTCCATATACTCTTCTTCCCCCATGAAATGTGGCAGCCCTCGGCTGCCACAATCTGCTGATGTCCGTACATCGGGTCACATATTCTACACAAGTTCCACGGTTCCTTCTGCCACGTTCTTCCCGCCGTTTTCCCGGTCAAACAGGATCGCCTTGCCGGAAAAGGCAAAGTGCACCCGGCTGTCCACGGGATAGTCCACGCCGCCGAAGACAACGGCGGTCAGGGAGGTTCCGCGTGCGTCCAGCTTCACCGTCGTCTCCATGCCGGAAGGCAGGGTGGAATACACGGAGGCTTCCTGACCCTCCCCTTCCGTGATGCTGACGAACTCCGGCCGGATGCCGAGAACGCACTTCGGGGTCTTCAGTTCAATGGGCGCCGCGGCATGGAAAATGCCGTGCAGGCTGCCGAAGGCCACCTCGGCCGTGCTTCCGTTCACTCTGGCTTCCCCGTCCACAAAGTTCATGGTCGGGTTCCCCATGAAGTCCGCCACAAAGAGATTGGCCGGTTCATTGTACATGGTCAGGGGCGGCGCATACTGCTGGAGGACGCCGTTTTCCATGATGCACACGCGGGTGGACAGCGTCATGGCTTCCAGCTGGTCATGGGTGACATACACGAAGGTCGAGTCCGTGTCCTTGTGCAGGCGCTTGAGCTCCGTGCGCATCTCCATGCGCAGCTTGGCGTCCAGGTTGGAGAGCGGTTCATCCATGAAGAGGACTTTCGGTCCCGGGGCCAGGGTGCGGGCAATCGCCACGCGCTGCTGCTGGCCGCCCGAGAGTTCGCTGGGATAGCGGCTCTCAAACTGCTCAATGCGGAGCATTTTCAGCAGCTCATCCGCCCTTTCGCGGATCCGCTTTTTGTCCCATTTGAGGTTCTCCAGGCCGAAGGCAATGTTCTGATAGACCGTCATATGCGGCCACAGGGCGTAATTCTGGAACAGAAAGCCCACATCCCGTTTGTTGGGCGGCAGGTTGATGCCGCGGTCGGCGTCAAACACCACTTTCCCGTCAATGGAGATGCTGCCCTCCGTCGGTGTTTCCAGGCCCGCAATCATGCGCAGCGTGGTCGTCTTGCCGCAGCCGGAAGGACCCAGAAGCGTAATAAACGCGTTGCTCTCAATCTCCAGGTTGAGATTGTCCACGGCCACAAACCTGCCAAAGCGCTTGGATACATTCTTGAGTTTGATTTCCGGCATCTTAGCCACCTACTCCCTTGTCGATTGACGCACCAGTCAGTTTGTTGACGATAAAGTTCACCAGCAGCACCACCAGAATGATCAGCAGGTTGATCGCATTGCCGAACTGGGCCCAGCCCTTCTCGGAATACTGCATCAGCATGGTGGTGAGAATGGTATTGCTTGTCGGCACCAGCAGCACGAACAGACTCAGTTCACGCATGCAGGAGACCATGGGCAGAAGGTATCCGGAGAGGAAGCTGGATTTCTGAATCGGGAAGATCACCCGGAGCATGCGCTTCCACCACGGAACACCGGTAATCAGCGCCGCTTCCTCGATCTCACCCGAGAGCTGCAGCATGGCATTGACACCGGACCTTGAGGCAAAGGGCAGGTACTTGACCGAGCCCACCAGGGCCAGCAGCAGGAAGCCGCGCAGCCAGGTTACCTTCGAGGACATGGCCAGATAGATCGCGCCGAAGGCAAGGCTCGGCATGAGGTACGGGAAGAAGGACAGGCTGTTGACCCAGGAGGCGAGACGGCTTCCGCGGCGCTTGGCGACGCCGTAGCCCACCAGGATGCCGCAGGTGCCTGCCACCACTGCGCAGGTCGCGGCAAGGCCCAGGGAATAGCCCAGGGCGTTCCAGACCTTGGGATTGAGCAGGATGCCCGTGCTGTCGCCCTGGTCCAGGCGCTTGTCCAGACCCGTTCCGATCCAGAAGTCCAGGGTCATGTTGCCCAGCGTGTAGTCCCCCGCCTTGACGATCACGGACTCGAGGGCAAAGGTGATCAGCGGAATGACCGCCACCATGAGCAGGATGATGACCAGCAGGATGGCGACCGGCCGGTTGGCCCTGCCGAGGTTGATCTTGCTGATCTGTCCGGACTTGCCCGTCACGGTCGTGAACTGTTTCCGGGAATTGGTGACCTTCTGGTTGAGCAGCAGAATGGCCACGCCGAACAGAATCATGACGCCGACGATGATGTAGGCCTGGCCCGGATAGGAATCCATCAGGGATTTCATCTTTGTGGAGAGCACATAATAGCGGACCGGGGAGCCCAGGAAGACCGGAACGGAATAGGCGCTCATGGAGCTCGCAAAGACCAGGAGGAAGGTGGAGAGCATGGCCGGCTTCACAATGGGCAGGGTAATCTTCCAGATGATCCTCGGCCGGGACGTCTTCAGGATGGTCGCGGCCTCTTCCAGGTTGGCGTCCATGTTCCGGAGAATGCCCCCGATGAGAATGTACGCAAACGGCGCGTAATGGAGGCCCAGCACCAGCGCAATCGGGAAGGCGCCGTAGACAAACCATTCCGGCATGTAGATGCCGAAGACGGACGCCATGATGCCGTTGCTGGTCTTCAGGCCGATCTGCACGTTCTTGAAGAACGTCTCCCAGAACAGGGCCAGCGTCCAGGAAGGCATGATATACGGAAAGGTAAAGACGCCGGAGATAAACTTCTTGTATTTCAGATTGGTTCTCGTCACCAGGAAGGCCACCACGCCGCCGAAGAGAATGGCAATGACGGAGGACGAGACGGAGACAATCAGCGTATTCAGGAAAGGCGTATAAAACTGGATATAGCTGTAATCGTTCTCCCTGGTCAGAAACAGACGCCTGAAATGATACAGGGACAGGCTCCCTGCGCTGACGCCGGCTGCCCTGGCCTCACGGCCCGTGTGCACGGTGAACGTCTCCGTCAGAAGTGAGAGCAGCGGGTACAGCGTCAGCACCGTCAGGGCGGCCAGGAAAATCAGCAGGATAACATTGGCAGGCTTGGAAAACCAGGCATGCACCCGGCCCTGCAGGCGGCGCATCTGAACCTTGCGGATTCCTGCTTGCTCCATAGAGTGTTCCCTCCCCTTCTTCACCGGGATTGAATCAAAAAGACGGCGGGACGGGCAAATCCGTCCCGCCCATCAATGAGCGCTTTCAGCTCCTGCCCGCTCTCAGTTCTGGCAGTGCTGCAGAATGAAGTCTTCCACTTCGAAGCTGTCCAGGATGTATCCGGCATCTTCCATCACCAGGGTGTTCTTCCACACGTCGATGGTCAGGTCGCCTTCGTTGACGGTGATGGACGGGTCGGGAGAATAGGCGCCGATGGACTTGCCCCAGGGCTTGAAGCCGTCCTGGGTCATCAGGTATTCAATGAAGAGCATGCCGGTGTAGGGACGGCTTGCCTTGGCATTGACCATGGTGTACATCGGATACATGAAGCCGGCAAAGGGCTCCACGGCATAGCCGCTGGCGGAAGCGTCATACTGGGCAACGGTCAGGTTGTCGGTCAGCACGGAGGAAGAACGCAGCTTGCTGAGCACGAACAGGCCGATCTTGCCGGTGGCGGTATCCTGGCTGATTTCTTCCGCGATGGTGGTGTCGGACTTGCCGAAGGTGCAGTTGTCGAGGAATTCCGCAATCCACTTGTAGCCTGCATTCGCATAGGAACCGAGGTCAATGTCCTCGCCCTTCCAGGCCTTGTAGGCTTCGGCGAGCTTTGCGGCCCATTCGTCCTTGGTGCACATCACCAGGAAGTTCATGTTGACCTTTTCGCTCTCGGGATTCTTGAAGATAATGCTGCCCTTCATGGCCGGATCGGTGAGTTCCCAGACGTTCCGGATGGCGGGAACGCTGTCCCCGAGATTGTTGTAGATGAAGAGCTTGTTGATGTACTGATGCACCAGGGCGGGCTGCTGGTCCGCGGGATCCAGAACGTCCTTGACGGAGGCGGGCACGAAATTGATGACCAGGCCTTCCGCGATGGCGTCGGTGAGCTGGGCGCCGTCCTGAATCATGACCATATCCGCCGCCGTGCTGCCGCTCTCGTTGCGCAGCTTGGTGTAGATTTCCTGGTCCTTCAGATTGTTGGCTTCGGTGTTGATGTTGTAGAGGGCCGCAAATTCTTCCGCTGCCGTGGCAATGCGGCTGGTGTTGCCGTAGACGATGAACGTGCCGCTCTCGGCAAGGGCTTTGGCCACCAGTTCGTCATGCGTCATGGCCTGGCCGGCCTCCACATCGGCGATCACGTCGGCAAACGCCGGAAGAGCCGTCAGAAGAAGGCTCAGGACCACAAGAATGGACAACAGTTTTTTCATCCGTAAAAACTCCTTTCCTCTGGAAAAAACATTTTTTTCCGCACCGGTCCCGCCCTGCGGAGCCGGCCTGTGCTATTTGGTTGGTTCTTGCCTGCGATTATACCAGACATTCCGGCGGCACGCAATCTTTTTCCTCCGCTGTCTCTTGCCTGAGGGCAGGGTTTCGGTATAATGTCGCTTCGAACGCTTTCTGACGGAGGATGATTGCATGCAACTTTCGCGGCGCGGTGCCACCTGGATGCTGGTCCTGGTCACCCTGATGTGGGGCGGCGGGTTTGCCGCATCCGAGTACGCCCTTCGCGCAGGCCTCGGGCCCGCCTGGATTCTGCTGATCCGCTTTTCCATCGGTTCGCTTTTTCTTCTGCTCTGCTTTTTCCGCGGGATCCGCTCTGCCTCCGGACGGACCGCGCTCCACGGGATCTGGGGCGGCGTCATCCTGTATGCCGCCTTTCTGGCCCAGCTGGTCGGACAGGGCAGGACCACCGTTCCCAATGCCGCCCTGCTGACCACCACCAATGTCATCATGGTCCCCTTCATCATCTGGGCCTTCCGGGACCGGCGTCCGCATCCGCGGATTTTCCTCCTCTGCCTGGCTTCCATGAGCGGCATGGTGCTCCTGACGCTGGACGGGGAACTGCGCATCGCCCCGGGAATCGGCGACCTGCTGATCCTCCTGTGTGCCTTTCTGTTTGCTCTGCATATCGCTTATCTCGAGCTGGTCTGTTTCCATGATGATCCCGTTCCGGTGGCCTTCTGGCAGCTCCTGACCTGCGCCGTCATGAGCGGCGTGTCCCTTCTGCTCTTCCCTTCCCCGGTCTCCGCCGTGCAGCTGAAAAACGGCCTGCTCCCCTGCCTCTACCTCGGACTTTTTTCCACCGGCGCATGTTATCTCATGCAGACAAAGGCCCAGACCGTCCTGCCGGCAGCGCGTGCCGGCATCGTCATGAGCCTTGAAGGATTTTTCGGAACGGTTTTTTCACTTCTTCTGGGCCTTGCCGTGTTCCGGCCGGCCATGGCCGTCGGCGGCCTGATCCTCACGGCCTCCGTGGTTCTCTCCTCCGCGTCGGACGCCTGAACAGCCTGCTTTCTGCAGGCTTTTTTCTTTTACCGGAACAGCATCGGCAGGAAATCGTGGATGCACCGGCGCCACACGGTCCAGTCATGCCCGCCCGGGAACGTCTTCCGGATCATCTGAAGCGGTTTTCCCTCCACCAGCCGGTCGTCCCCCTCGAAGCGGTCAAAGAACGGATCCTCCGTGCCCATGGCTCGGTAAAAGACCCGGAAGGCTTCGTTGAAGGCCTCCGGCTTTTCCAGAAGCGCGAGATGCTTTCCGTCCTCCGTGTCCCTGGGCGACCGCAGGAAGCCGCTGAACAGGCCGGCGTAGCCGAAGAGCTCCGGATGCGTCAGGGTCACCACACTGGTCTGGAAGCTGCCCATGCTCAGCCCGGCCATGGCGCGGTTCCACTTGTCGGTATACACGGGATAGTGCGCCTCAATGAACGGGATCAGGTCCTTGAGGAGAATCTCCGGGAACGGATTCGGTGCCGCCGGGTCCTTCCCGGACACCGCCATGCCGTTTCCCATGACAATCAGCATTTCCTTCATTTGGCCCTCTGCCAGCAGCCGGTCCGCAATCCTTCCCACATGCCCCTGATACACCCATCCGGTCTCGTTCTCTCCATACCCGTGCTGCAGGTACAGGACCGGGTATTTTCGGGCGGGATCATAGGCCGGCGGGGTATAGACCAGGCAGACTTCCGTCTTGCCGGTGACGGAGGAGGGAAAGAGATGGCGGATGACCGCCCCGTGCGCTGCGCCGTCCAGACGGTCCCAGTCCTCCCCTTCCACGGGAATATCCAGAAAGTTCATCGGCCGGCAGCAGCCGTACCCGATGGGCAGATAGGGATGCAGGACATCCGCCCCGTCGATCTTCAGGAAGAAGTATTTGAACCCCCTCCCCAGGTCCGCGGTACACGCCCACATGCCGTCCTCTGTTTTTTCAAACGGCACGGTATGTCCGAACTGATCAATCTCCACGCGCTGCGCCTGCGGCGCACGGATGCGGATCCGGACACGCCCGTCCCCGAGCAGTTCATAGCCTTCGTCCCCGTCCCTGGACGGTTCTCCGTAGTACGGGTCAAAGGACACAGAAACATCCAGCGGCCATTCTTTTTTCATCTTCAGGTCACCTCTTTTCTGTAAGATTCGTTTTCCCCGCCGCTTCTCCTCTGTCCGCCGCCTGTTTTTCCGGCATACGGTATCCGTCCTGCGTGCTTATGGATTTTTCCCCTCTTGTGTGATACAGTGTGCGGGAGAAGAACCGTTTTCACCTCTGAAAAAAGCAGACCATCCGAAAGGAGTGCGGACATGTGTCCGCAGGCATGCAGTATGAACCACCAAGCATTTGAAGAAATGGTTTCCCGGGCTTCTTCCCCTGTCCTCTGGTGGATGGGCCAGATGGGCTTCCTGATGAAACTGGGCGGCACCCTGGTCAGCATCGACTATTACGCCTTCCCCGCTCCCGGACGCCAGATTCCGCCCCCGGTTCCCGCCGAAGAGCTGCGCGGCGTATCCCTGTTCTTCGGAACCCACAACCATTCGGACCATATGGACATTCCCTCCTGGAAAATCTGGCTGAAGACCTGTCCCGATGCCCGGTTTGTTTTTCCGCGGGCCCACACGGATTTCCTGCTCCGGGAAGGCTTTCCGGCCGACCGTCTCATCGGCATGAACGACGGGGAAACCGTTCAGGCAGGCTCCCTCACCATCCACGCCCTTGCGGCGGCCCATGAGTTTCTGGACCGGGATCCGGCCACCGGCCTCTATCCCTGTCTCCAGTATGTGCTGGAGGGCGGCGGAAAACGCATCTACCACGCCGGCGACACCCTGCGCTATGAGGGCATGCTGCCCGCGCTGCAGGCGCTGGGACATTTTGACGCGGCCATCCTGCCCATCAACGGACGGGATGCCACGCGCTACCGCGCCAACTGCATCGGCAACATGACCTTCCAGGAATCCGCCGATCTCGCCGGCGAGCTCCGCCCGGGTCTGGTCATTCCCGGCCACTGGGACATGTTTGCCGCCAACAGCGCCGATCCCCATGCCTTCGCGGATTACCTGGACGCCAAGTACGGGGATCTTGTTCCCTGCCGGATTCCCGAATACCTCTCCCCCATTCTTCCCGGCTGAAATCCATTCCAGCAGAATACAAGGAGCGACCCGCATGCTTTCTGAAATCCCGCATCTCCCGATGAACCCCGGACTCAAAGGCCAGGCCGAGCTCATCGGCCCCATTCCCTACTCCGCAAACGGCCAGACCCTGACCCTCATCCTTCCGTGGGCTCCCGGGAATGACCGCTCCGGCCGCAGGCCCTGCCCGGTCATCCTGTTTGTCCAGGGCAGTGCCTGGACCTCTCCGAACCTGAAATATGAGATTCCCATGCTCAGCCGCTATGCCGAGGAAGGCTTTGCCGTGGCGACCGTCACGCACCGCAGCATCAACGACGGGCACCTCTTCCCGTCCTTTCTCCTGGACGTCAAGTGTGCCATCCGTTTTCTCCGCACAAACGCGGGCCTGTATGCGCTGGACCCGGACCGGATCGCCGCCTTCGGCACCTCCTCGGGCGGGCATACCGTGTGCATGCTCGGCCTGACCGGGGATGACCCCGCCTTCCGCACGGAGGAATATCCCGGCGTCAGCGACGCTGTCTGCGCCGTGGTTTCCTGCTTCGCCCCGACGGACCTGAAGGCCCTGTTCGACTACTATCGGGATTTCTCGGATCCGGATGAATGGATGCGCACGGCCCTGGGGCCGGATGCGTCCGCCTGGGACCGGAAACTGAAGGCTTACAGCCCGGTTTCCCTGGTTCAGAAGGGGAAGGACTACCCGCCCTTCCTGCTCCTGCACGGGGATGCGGACAGGGTAGTGCCCGTGGACCAGATGGAGGCACTGTATCTGCGCCTGAAGGAAGCCGGCTGCGACGTCACCGCCCGGTATGTGGACGGCGCGGAGCATGAAGGCAATTTCTGGAGTCCGGAAGTCCGCCGCGAGATCCATACCGCGCTGTGCGGCTGGCTTCTTTCCTGAACCCGTTTCCCTCTTTTCCTTATTTTTCATTCTGTCAGGAGGCTTGTCATGCGATTTGGCGGACTTCTTTTCAAAAAATGGAACTCGCCCGAAGAATGGGCGGTGGCTGCGAAGGACATGGGCTACAGCGCCGTGTACTTTCCCGTGGACTACAAGGCGGAGCAGTCCGTCATTGACGGCTATATGAAGGCAGCGGAGGCGGCCGATCTTGTGATCTGTGAAATCGGGGTCTGGAACAACCTGCTCGACCGGGATCCCGCCCGCCGCAGCGAAGCCTTTGAACGGGCGGTCCATCAGCTGGAGCTGGCCGATTACGTCGGCGCCAACTGCTGCGTCAACATTGCCGGCTCCTATCATCCGACGGCCTGGGACGGACCGCATCCCGACAACTTTACGAAGCGTGCTTTCGATGAAATCGTGGACTGCACCCAGCGCATCATTGACGCCGTCCGGCCCACGCGCACCGCGTATTCGCTCGAGCCCATGCCCTGGATGTACCCGGATACGCCCCAGTCCTATCTGGACCTCCTTCAGGCGGTTGACCGCAAGGCCTTCGCGGCGCATCTGGACATCGTCAATGTCCTGGCGTCCCCGGCCCTGGCCTACCGGAGCACGGAGGTCATCCATGAATGGTTCCGCGTCCTCGGACCCATGATCCGTTCCATTCACGCCAAGGACATCATCCTGCGGGATCACCTGACGGTGCACCTGGATGAATGCCGTCCGGGAACCGGCCTGGTGGACTACAGGGCCTACCTCTCCTGTGCGGCGCAGCTGGATGACCGCGTCTGCGTCATGCTCGAACACATGACCAAAGAAGAAGACTATGTCCTCGCCACCGCCTTTATCAAGAAGACCGCCGCGTCTCTCGGGATTACCCTGTGAGATGCCGCAGGAAAGGAGCAGCACCATGACCTTCCTTCCGTCTCTCCCCGGCTGTCCGGACCCCTCCGTGAGCCCGCGGGAAATCCGTCATGCCGCCGTCTGCCGCCAGATTGCCGCCGAAGGCATGGTTCTTCTGGAAAACAACGGCATTCTGCCCCTCGCGCCGGGCACGAAGGCCGCGCTCTACGGGGGCGGCGCACGCTATACCGTCAAGGGCGGCACCGGCAGCGGCTCGGTCAACAACCGCTATGCCGTCAGTATCGATGAGGGCCTCCGCCGGGCCGGCATCCTCATCACCAATTCCGCATGGCTCGACGACTACGACCGGAGACGGGATCAGGCGCACAGGGAATGGATGGAGGCCCTGTATGCCATGTCCCGCCCGGAGGATCCCGAAAGCCTCTACCGTGCCTATGCCTCCCATCCCATGCCCTCTCCCCGCGGCATGGCCATCACCGGCGGGGACGCCGAGACCGCGGTCTATGTCATCAGCCGAATCTCCGGGGAAGGTGCCGACCGGACCTGCACGCCCGGGGACTATCTGCTCTCGGAAACCGAGCAGGAAGAGCTGGAAACCGTCTGCCGCGTCTACCCGAAGGTCATTGTCATTCTCAATGTCGGCGGAATCATCGACCTGTCCTTTATGGATACGCTGCCCGTTTCCGCCCTGGTGCTCATGTCCCAGGCCGGCATGGAGGGCGGAAATGCCCTGGCGGACGTCCTGACGGGGCGGGTGCCCTTCTCCGGGCACCTCACGGACTCCTGGCCCCTGCATTATGAGGACCTCCCGGGCAGTGCGCATTTCAGTCACAACGACGGCAACGTCATCCGTGAATACTATACCGAGGACATCTATGTCGGTTACCGTTTCTTTGACACCTTCGGTGTCCCTGCGCGCTATCCTTTCGGATACGGTCTGTCCCTGACGTCCTTTGCGGAGGAGACCGGAGACATCCGGCTGGAAAACGGCCATGTCCTTGTCCCGGTCCGCGTCACGAACACCGGAACGCGGCCCGGCCGGCAGGTTCTGCAGCTTTACGCCGCCTGTCCCTGCGGCCTGCGCATGAAGGAGCAGAAACGTCTGATTGCCTTTGCCAAAACCGGGGAGCTGGCTCCCGGCAGCTCCTCCGAGGTTCTCCTGAAGGCACCGCTGCGTCTGCTGGCCTCCTTCCACACCGGGAAAGCTTCCTGGTACCTCGACGCCGGTGCCTTCACCCTGCTGGCCGGCACCGATTCGGTCACGTTCACCCCTGTGGCCCGGCTGACCCTGCAGGACACCGTCTTCCTGCACCGGACCGGCAATATTCTGCCCCTGCAGGACGCCCTGAAAACGATCGCTCCTTCCCCGGAAGCCCTCACCTGCTGGCAGGCCCGGATGGATGCCGAAGCGGCGGAAAAGAACCTCCCCGTCCTCCCGCTGGAGGGAGAGCTGGAGGCCATCCGTGCCCAGTTTGCCCCCGCGCCTTCCGCCCGGGATGCCTGTGACCGGCAGGCGGAAGAGATTCTCTCCCGGCTCTCCGAGGAAGAGAAGGCGGTCCTGTGCGTGGGCCGCATGCGGGAAGGCCCTGCCGAATTCATCGGCAATGCGGCCGTACGCGCTCCGGGTGCCGCCGGTGAAACGGCCCCGGTGCTTGAAGACCGCTTCGGCATCCGCGGAGCCGTCATGGCGGACGGGCCTGCGGGACTGCGTCTGCAGCAGCACATGCAGTTTGACCCGGCGACCGGTGAACTCCTCCGGCTGACCCGCATGCAGCAGCTGGAGAACCGCTTCTTCGGAAAGCAGTTTCTCCGGGACGGCATGATCGACCGCTACCAGTTTGCCTCCGCCGTACCCGTGGGCACCCTGCTCGCCCAGACCTTCGACGTCGCCCGCGTCCGGGAAATCGGTGCGCTCATTGCCACGGAAATGCAGGAGCTGCATGTGGAGCTCTGGCTCGCACCCGGCATGAACATCCACCGCAATCCACTCTGCGGCCGGAACTTTGAGTATTTCTCGGAGGACCCGCTCCTCTCCGGTTGCATGGCCGCTGCCCTGACGGACGGCGTCCAGCAGAAGAAGAACTGCACCGTGACCATCAAGCACTTTGCCTGCAACAATCAGGAGGAAAACCGCCGCGGCGTTTCCTCCGTGGTCTCCGAGCGCGCACTCCGTGAAATCTATCTCCTGGGCTTCGAGCTCTGCGTCCGCGCTTCGCAGCCCGGGGCCATCATGACCAGCTACAACAAAATCAACGGGGTGCATACCGCCAACAGCTCTGACCTGCTGACCCGCACCGCCCGCGAAGAGTGGGGATTCTCCGGCGTCATCATGACGGACTGGACCACCACCAATGCGGAGGGCGGGGCATCGGCCGCCAAGTGCGTTGCATCGGGCAATGATCTGACCATGCCCGGCCGGCTGTCGGATGTCCGGGAAATCCTGGATGCCCTGCATGGGACGAACGACCAGTCCCTGTCCATGGATGCACTCGACGCCTGTGCGCGCCTTGTCCTTGCCTGCATGCTGCGTCTCGGCTGCCGTCCGTCCGGATCCGCTGATTCCTGAAAGAGGTGAACGTGATGTCCTTTGTTCCCACACCCTATCTGCCCGATCCCTTCCTGAAGCCCGACGGCACCCGCATCGCCTCCCCGGAGGAATGGCCGGAGCAGGCTGCCCGCATCCGTGCCCTGTGCGAAGAGCATCTCTACGGCGCCTGGCCCGGACCTGCCCGCACCCTGGAGGAGGACCTCCGCACCGAGCCGGCGCTCCGGAAGCAGGCCGTCCGCGTGACCGGCCGGCTTCTGATCGACGGAAAATATGCCCTGCCGGTTCATTACATCTTTCCTGCAGGCTCCGGCCGTTTCCCCGTTATCACCTTCAATACAACACGCATGGCCATGCACAGTCCCCTGGAAAGCGAAATCGTGGCCGCCGGCTACGGCATTCTCTCCTTTGACCGGGAGAGCATCCGCCCGGATCCGTCCCTGGCGGCGGCCTTCGGCTATGCGGTGGAGGACCGGGCCTATCCCGATCTTCCCTGCGGGGATCTCATGGCCTGGGGCTGGGGACACAGCGTCTGCGCCGACTGGCTGTCCCGCCGTCCCGAGGCCGGTCCGCTGATCTGCACCGGGCACTCCCGCGGAGGGAAAGCAGCCCTCTGCGCCGGCATTTTCGATGAACGTTTTGACGTCACCGCTCCCATGGGATCCGGCTGCGGCGGAGCAGGCTGCGCCAGGTTCAGCGGCACGCTGGCCCTGGACCGGGATGATCCTGCCCAGTGTGAAACCATCGGCCGGATGGCCCATGTTTTCCCGACCTGGATGACCCCCCGTTACGCCTCCTACGGGAGCACGCAGGCACCGTATCCCATCGGCGAAGAAGTCCGGGCCTTCCCCCTGGATGCCCATATGCTCCGCGCGGCCTGTGCGCCGCGTGCCGTCTTTGACTCGGAAGGACGCAGTGATTTCTGGGCAAACACCTTCGGGACCGAACTCTGCCGGGATGCTGCCCAGAAGGTCTTCGAATTCCTCGGTGTCCCCGAGCGCAACGGCTTCCATATCCGCAGCGGCGGACATGCCTTCAACGCGGATGACTGGAGTGCCCTGGTCGACTTCTGTGACATCGTGCTCCGCAGGCCGCGCCGGATGCCCCGGGCGGATACCACGAACAGCGCCTATGTGATCGATCTGGCAAAGTATGCCCCCTGGGCCGCCCTCTGACCGGCAGCTTTTTCGGTTCCGCCTTTTTTCCTGTCCTTCGGGGGGCTCCGTTCCCTCCTGTCCGTACGTTTTCCGCCGCACAGAGAACCTCTGTGCGGCTTTTCAATTGTTTTTTCTTGTTTTTTTCACTTTTTCTTCCGGAATGTTCGTGTTTTTCTTTTTGCAGGGTTGTATAATCCGGTCAAAAAAGGTCCAGACTCATAAAAAGCAGAAAAAACGGCTCAAAAAATCGTATATTTTTCTGTTTACAACGTAAAACGTTCGTGCTATAGTGATTCAGTATCATCTCTATCCGATGATGCGGAATCGCGCAAAGGGGGAATGGCCGTGACTTGTATCTGTCTTCATCTGACCTCGTTTCAGGGAACCTCTGTATCCGGCCGTATGTCTTCCTCTGTTTTTTTCGTACCGTCAAAGCATCGGGTTTCCCGATGCTTTTTCCTGTCCATACCAGATGACGGAGGTCGATAAATTATGGGCGGATTTTTCGGTGCAACCAGCAGGCTGCACAACATCATTCCAGACGTTTTTTTCGGGACCGACTACCATTCCCATCTCGGCACGCGCCGCGGCGGCATGGCGGCCTGGGACCGTGAGATGGGACTCCAGAGGGAAATCCACAACATTGAGAATTCCCCCTTCCGCACACGCTTTGCCCAGACCCTCAGTGAAATGATCGGCTCCGCCGGCATCGGATGCATTTCCGATTCCGATCCCCAGCCCCTGCTGATCCGCTCCAATCTCGGCACCTATGCCCTGTGCACCATCGGCGTCATCCAGAACGCCGAGGAACTCATTTCCCAGTTTCTCTCCTTCTCCGGCGGCCACTTCGAGGCCATGCGCGGCGGCCATGTCAACACCACCGAACTCGTCGCTGCCATGATCGACCAGAAAAGCTCCTTTGTCGAGGGTATCCGGTTCGCCCAGCGGAAGATTGACGGGACCGCGTCCATCCTCATTCTCAAGGAAAACGGCAATCTCATCGCCGCCCGCGACATGAAGGGCCGGCTCCCGGTCCTGGTCGGGAAAAACGACGACGGCTACTGCGTCTCGTTTGAAAACTTTGCCTACCAGAAACTCGGCTATGAAGACGAGCGCGAGCTCGGCCCCGGAGAAATCGTGGAAATCTCCCCGGAGGGCATTGAAACGCTGTCGCCGGCTCTGAACGAAATGCGGATCTGTTCCTTCCTCTGGAGCTATTACGGCTATCCCACTTCCTGCTACGAAGGCGTCAACGTGGAAGTCATGCGCTACAAGAACGGTGCCATCATGGCCCAGCATGACATGGAGGAAGGCCGGGATGCCGAGATCGACTATGTCGGCGGTGTTCCCGACTCCGGCACCCCGCACGCCATCGGCTATGCCAACCGCTCGGGAAAGCACTTTGCACGTGCTTTCATCAAGTACACCCCCACCTGGTCCCGTTCCTTCATGCCCAGCACCCAGACGGACCGCAACCGGATCGCCAAGATGAAGCAGATCCCGGTTCACCAGCTGATCCAGGACAAGAACCTCCTGTTTGTCGACGATTCCATCGTCCGCGGCACCCAGCTGCGGGAAACCGTCGAGTTCCTCTATTCCAACGGCGCCAAGAGTGTTCACATGCGCAGTGCCTGCCCGCCGATCATGTACGGCTGCAAGTACCTGAACTTCTCCCGCGCCACCTCGGACATGGAGCTCATCACCCGCCAGGTCATCATGGAACTGGAAGGGGAAGAGGGCTTCAAGCACCTGGATGAATATGCCGACCGCACCACCGAACGCGGCCGCGCCATGCGTCAGGCCATCTGCGACCGCTTCCACTTTGCCTCCCTGGAATTCCAGTCCCTGGAAGGACTTGAGGAAGCCATCGGGATTGAGCCCTGCAAACTCTGCACCTACTGCTGGAACGGAAAAGAATAACATCGGAGGTCTTGTCTATGCAGTCCCATTCTGATTCCTACAAAGCTGCCGGCGTCGACATCACGGCCGGCTACCGCGCGGTCGAACTCATGAAGCAGCACATTGCCCGGACCGCCATTCCCGGCGTGTACTCCGATATCGGAGGCTTCGGCGGCCTGTTCGCCCTGGACCTCACCGGTATTCCCCATCCCGTTCTTGTCGCAGGCACCGACGGCGTCGGCACCAAGCTCAAGATTGCCTTCCGCATGGACCGGCATGACACGGTCGGCATTGACTGCGTGGCCATGTGCGTCAACGATGTCATCTGCTGCGGCGCAAAACCCCTCTATTTCCTCGACTACATTGCCTGCGGAAAGAATGTTCCCGAGCGCATCGCCGACATCGTTGCCGGTGTTGCCGAGGGCTGCGTGCAGGCCGGCTGCGCACTGACCGGCGGTGAGACCGCGGAAATGCCCGGATTCTATCCCGAAAACGAGTATGACCTCGCCGGCTTCTGCACCGGTGTTGTGGAGCGCGACCGCATTCTGAAGCCCGACACCATGCAGCCCGGGGATGTGGTCCTCGCCCTTCCCTCTTCCGGCGTTCACTCCAACGGCTTCTCCCTGGTCCGCCGTGTCTTTGATGTTGAAAACGCCGACCTTACCGCCCCGCAGGAAGCGCTCGGCGGTGCCTCCCTGGGAGAAACCCTTCTGACCCCCACGAAAATTTATGTCCGGCCGGTGCTTGCCCTTCTGGAAAAAGTCCACGTCCGCGGCATTTCCCATATCACAGGCGGCGGCTTCTATGAAAACATCCCGCGGTCCATCCCCGACGGGCTCTGCGCACAGATTGACCGGAAGAGCCTGCGCATTCTCCCGATCTTTGACCTGATTGCAGCCGCCGGACAGATTCCCGAGCGCGACATGTTCAACACCTTCAACATGGGTGTCGGCATGAGCCTTGTCGTTCCGGAGAGTGAGGCCGAAACCGCACTGCAGATTCTCCGGGAGCAGGGCGAAGATGCCTACGTCATGGGCACCATCGTCCGGGCGGATGAAAAGATCCGGATCGTGTAAGGAGGAGGAAGCCATGAAACAGCGCATTGCCGTCCTCGTTTCCGGAGGCGGCACCAACCTGCAGGCTCTGCTCGACAAGGAACAGGCCGGCGGCATCCCCAGCGGGGAAATCGTCCTGGTCCTTTCCAACCGGGAAGGCGCCTATGCCCTGACCCGCGCAAGGAACGCCGGAAAGGCAGCCTTCACCGTGACCCGGAAACAGGCCGGCTCCCAGGAAGCCTTTGAACAGGCGATCTGCCGGATTCTGGAGGAAAACGGCATCGACCTCATCATCCTCGCCGGCTTCCTCGCCATCCTTTCCAGGGATTTTACCGACCGCTGGGCCGGAAGAATCATCAATATCCACCCTTCGCTGATCCCTTCCTTCTGCGGTGCCGGTTTCTACGGACTGCATGTGCATGAGGCCGCCCTCGCGCGCGGCGTCAAGGTCAGCGGTGCCACCGTTCACTACGTCAACGAAATCCCGGACGGCGGAGAAATCATTCTTCAGAAAGCGGTTTCCGTCCTTCCCGGGGATACACCCGAAACCCTTCAGAAACGCATCATGGAGGAAGCGGAATGGATTCTGCTTCCCGAGGCAGCGGAAATGGTCTGCCGGAAACTACAGGAAAACGGAGGAAAATGAAAATGAACGAATTTGCTCTCAAGTATGGCTGCAACCCCCACCAGAAACCCGCCCGCATCTACATGGAAGGCGGCAGGGAACTGCCTCTTCAGATCCTGAACGGACGTCCCGGCTATATCAACTTCCTGGATGCCCTCAACGCCTGGCAGCTCGTTTCCGAACTGAAGGAAGCCCTCGGCCTGCCCAGTGCCGCCTCCTTCAAGCATGTTTCCCCCACCTCGGCCGCCCTGGGTCTTCCGCTTTCCGACACCCTGAAGAAGGCCTGCTTTGTGGATGACGTTCCCGGTGTGGATGATTCGCCTCTCGCCTGCGCCTATGCACGCGCCCGCGGCACGGACCGCATGTGCTCCTTCGGCGACTGGGTCGCCCTCTCCGACGTCTGCGATGTAACCACCGCCCGCCTCATCAAGCGCGAGGTTTCCGACGGCGTCATCGCCCCCGGCTATGAGCCCGAAGCCCTGGAAGTGCTGAAGCTCAAGCGCAAGGGAAACTACAACATCGTGCAGATTGATCCCGCCTACGTGCCGGATCCCGTCGAACACAAGCAGGTGTTCGGCATCACCTTTGAGCAGGGCCGCAACGACGTCCGCATCAGCGCAGAGCATCTGAAGAACATCGTCACCGAAAACAAGGACCTGCCCGAGAGTGCTGTCCGCGACCTCATCGTTTCCCTGATCACCCTCAAGTATACCCAGTCCAATTCCGTGTGCTTCGCCAAGGACGGCCAGGCCATCGGCGTCGGCGCCGGCCAGCAGTCCCGTGTGCACTGCACCCGTCTGGCCGGTTCCAAGGCGGACACCTGGCATCTCCGACAGCATGAAAAGGTTCTGAACCTGCCCTTCCTGCCCACCCTCGGCCGCCCCGACCGCGACAATGTCATTGACGGCTATATCAACGGCAATGAAGAAGATGTCACCGCCGAAGGCAACTGGCAGAAGTACTTCACCTGCCAGCCCGCTCCCCTGACCGCCGAAGAAAAGCGCGCTTACCTTTCTACCCTCTCCGGTGTGTCCCTGGGTTCCGATGCCTTCTTCCCCTTCTCCGACAACATTGAGCGCGCACATGCCAGCGGCGTGTCCTATGTGGCCCAGCCCGGCGGATCCATCCGTGACGATGCGGTCATCGAGTGCTGCAACCGCTACGGCATGGTCATGGCCTTTGACGGCCTGCGCCTGTTCCATCATTGATCTGTGAGAGGAGAATCACCCCATGAAAGTCATGGTTATCGGGAGCGGCGGACGTGAACATGCAGTCATCCGCGCTCTGAAAAAGAGTCCGGAAATCGACGAGCTCTATGCACTCCCGGGCAACGGCGGAATCGCGGCGGATGCGCAGTGTGTCGCCATTTCGGCCCTGGATCTGGACAGTGTGTGCCGCTTTGCCGAAGATCACCGGATCGATTATGCCGTCGTCACCCCCGACGATCCGCTGGCGGCAGGTCTGGTCGACCGCCTTGAGGCCATCGGCATTCCTTGTTTCGGCCCGCGCCGTGAGGCTGCCGTGATCGAAGCCAGCAAGGTCTTTTCCAAAGAGCTCATGAAGAAATACGGCATTCCCACCGCGCGCTATGAAGTCTTTACGGACGCGCAGTCTGCCCTTGACTATCTTCAGACCGCTCCCATGCCCACCGTCATCAAGGCCGACGGCCTTGCCCTCGGAAAGGGCGTCATCATTGCCGGCACCCTGCCTGAGGCGGAGGATGCCGTGCGCTCCATGATGCTCGACCATCAGTTCGGCAAGAGCGGGGACCGGATTGTCATTGAGGAATTCCTTGAAGGCCCTGAAGTCTCCGTACTCTCCTTCACCGACGGCAAGACCATTGTGCCCATGGTCTCTTCCATGGACCACAAGCGTGCCGGCGACGGCGATACCGGACTCAATACCGGCGGTATGGGCGTCATCGCGCCGAACCCCTTCTATACCGAGGAAGTGGCCAGAGTCTGCATGGACACCATCTTCCTGCCCACCATCCGGGCCATGAATGCCGAAGGCCGCACCTTCCGCGGATGCCTGTATTTCGGCCTGATGATCACCAAAGACGGACCCAAGGTGATTGAATACAACTGCCGCTTCGGTGATCCGGAGACCCAGGTTGTCCTGCCGCTTCTGGAAACCGATCTGTTCACGATCATGCGCGCAGTCACCGACTCCTGCCTTGCCGATGTGCCCGTGAAGTTTTCCTCCGATGCCGCCTGCTGCGTCGTTCTGGCCTCCAAAGGCTATCCGCAGCACTATGAAAAGGGATTCCCCATCACGATTCCGGAAGACAGGCTGGAATCCGTGTATGTCGCCGGCGCAGCCCTGAAAAACGGCCAGCTGGTGACCAGCGGCGGCCGGGTGCTCGGCGCCGTTGCCACGGCGCACACCCTGGAGGAAGCCGTTCGGAAAGCCTATCAGATCGCTGACAGCATTCATTTTGAAAACAGCTACTGCCGCCGTGACATCGGTCGCCGTGCATTGAATGCGACAAAATAACAGGAGGTCAACAAGCTATGGTCTATCGCATCTATGTTGAAAAGAAAAAAGACCTTGCCCTTGAAGCCAGAAACCTGCTCTCCGATGCACGTGACTTTCTGCATATCACCTCTCTGGAAGATGTGCGGATCATCAACCGCTATGATGTGGAAGACATCACGGAAGAACTCTTCCGCAGCTCCATCTCCACCGTCTTCTCCGAGCCCCAGCTCGACACCGTCACGGAAGAGCCGGATCTCAGCGGAGCCCATGTCTTTCTTTCCGAATATCTGCCCGGACAGTTCGACCAGCGTGCGGACTCCGCCGCCCAGTGCATTCAGCTGATTGCCTGCACGACCCGTCCCATCGTCCGCACGGCCAGGGTCTATGCGCTCTACGGCAGTCTCTCCCAGGCGGACATCGATGCCATCAAAAAGTATGTCATCAACCCCGTGGAATCCCGCGAGGCCTCTCCCGCCAAACCGGAGACCCTGAAAACAAAGTTTGATATCCCCACCTCGGTCCGGACCCTCAGCGGTTTCCTGCAGCTCGACCGCGAAGGTCTTGAGCAGTTCGTCCGCGAGTATGCCCTGGCCATGGATATCGATGACATTGCCTTCTGCCAGGAATATTTCCGCACCGAACAGCGCGATCCCACCATTACGGAAATCCGCATGATTGACACCTACTGGTCGGATCACTGCCGTCACACCACCTTCCTGACCGTCATTGACTCCGTCACCTTCGACGATCCCCAGCTTGAGAACGCATGGCGTGATTACCTTGAAGTGCGGCGCACGCTCCACAGGACAAAGCCCATCTGTCTGATGGACCTGGGCACCATTGCCTGCAGGTACCTGAAAAACGAGGGCAGACTGGACAAGCTCGACGAGTCGGAAGAGATCAATGCCTGCACGGTCAAAATGAAGGTCACCGTCGACGGCCGCGAAGAACCCTGGCTGCTCCTTTTCAAGAATGAAACCCACAATCATCCCACGGAAATCGAGCCCTTCGGCGGTGCGGCCACCTGCATCGGCGGTGCCATCCGTGACCCGCTCTCCGGCCGCGCCTATGTCTATGGCGCCATGCGTGTCACCGGCGCCGCAGACCCTCTGAAGCCCGCCGACCAGACCATTCCCGGCAAGCTGCCGCAGCGCAAGATCGTCACCGGCGCCGCTGCCGGCTATTCCTCCTACGGCAACCAGATCGGTCTGGCCACCGGGATTGTGGATGAGCTCTATCATCCCGGCTATGCCGCCAAGCGCATGGAGATCGGTGCCGTCATCGCTGCCGCTCCCCAGAGCCATGTCCGCCGTGAAACACCCCTTCCCGGGGATCTCGTGATTCTCCTGGGCGGTGCCACCGGCCGTGACGGATGCGGCGGTGCCACCGGTTCCTCCAAGTCGCACACCCTTTCCTCCCTGGAAACCTGCGGCGCGGAAGTCCAGAAGGGCAATGCACCGGAAGAACGCAAGCTTCAGCGTCTGTTCCGCAATCCCCGTGCCACACGCCTGATCAAGCGCTGCAATGACTTCGGTGCAGGCGGCGTCTCCGTCGCCATCGGCGAGCTGGCCGACGGCCTGCATATCAACCTCAACCGTGTTCCCCGCAAGTATGAAGGTCTTGACGGCACCGAGCTGGCGATTTCCGAATCCCAGGAACGCATGGCGGTCGTCATTGCCCCGGAGGACCTGGACACCTTCCTGGCACTCGCTGCCCAGGAGAATCTCCAGGCCACCTGTGTGGCCGAGGTCACGGAGGACCCGCGTCTTGTCATGGAATGGAACGGACAGGAAATTGTCAACATTGCCCGCACCTTCCTGAATTCCAACGGTGCTGAAAAGCATATCAGCATTGAAACCGAACCCACCCGCGACTGGCAGAAAACGGTGGAGGGCGATTTTGCGTCCCTGTATCCCGCACTCGCTTCCTCCCTGTCTGCCTGCTCACGCCGCGGTCTCTCAGAACGCTTTGACTCCACCATCGGTGCCGGTTCCGTGCTGATGCCGTTCGGCGGCATCCATCAGCTGACACCTGTCCAGGCCATGGTTCAGAAAATCTCCCTGGAACACGGCCACACCGACGACGTCTCCTGCATGGCCTGGGGCTATAATCCGGAGATCACGGAAAAGAGCCCGTATCACGGCGCATACCTTGCCGTCACAGAATCCGTCTGCAAGCTGATTGCCACCGGTGCCTCCTTTGATGACGTCTATCTGACCTTCCAGGAGTATTTCCTCCATCCCGGTCACGACGGAAAGCGCTGGGGACAGCCGCTGACCGCCCTGCTCGGTGCCTTTGAAGCCCAGAAGAATCTGGGAATTGCTGCCATCGGCGGCAAGGACTCCATGTCCGGTACGTTTGAAACGCTGGACGTTCCTCCCACCCTGGTATCCTTTGCGGTCACAACCGGCAAAGTGCAGGAGATTGTTTCCCCCGAATTCAAGGCCGCCGGCCATCCTGTTTATCTGCTGGAAGCAGCAAAGAAGGAAAACGGCCTCCCGGATGCTGCCTCTCTCCTTCAGCTCTTCCGCACCGTGCATGCCCTGACCGCATCCGACACGGCAAAGGCTGTCTATACACCTGGGGACGGCGGCATTGCGGAAGCTGTCCTCAAGATGGGTCTGGGCAACCGGATCGGATTTGTCTTTGATGAGAGCTGGTCCGTTCAGGATCTCTTCGGCTACCGCTACGGCAGCTTCATCGTCGAAACCGACACACCGCTGGAAAATGCACGCCTGCTGGGCACAACAGGCGGAGACACACTCGCCCTCGGCGGGGAAACCCTCTCCCTGGATTCCCTCCAGGCGCTCTGGGAAGGCAAGCTTGAACCCGTCTATCCCTGCAACATTGATCAGTCCGGACGCCCGATGGAAACCTTCACCCACCATGCCGCGTCCTGGCCTGCTCCCGCTGTGCTGACCGCCACACCCACCTTTGTCATTCCTGCTTTCCCCGGCACCAACTGTGAGATCGATTCCGCACGTGCTGTGGAAGACGCAGGCGGCAGGGCGGAGATTGTCGTGATCCGCAATCTCACCGCCGACGACGTTGCCCGCAGTGTCGACCGGATGCAGGACGCCATGCGCCGTGCCCAGGTGCTGTTTATCCCCGGCGGTTTCTCCGGAGGCGACGAGCCCGACGGCTCCGGCAAGTTCATTACGGCCTTCTTCCGCAATGAAGTGCTCCGCGAAGAGACCGAACAGCTCCTGTATGCCCGCGACGGTCTTGCCCTGGGCATCTGCAACGGCTTCCAGGCACTCATCAAGCTGGGTCTGGTCCCCTTCGGACACATTCTTCCCGCTGATGCTGCTTCCCCCACACTGACCTTCAACACGATTGCCCGCCATCAGTCACGCCTGGTGCGTACCCGGGTGGCTTCCAATCTTTCCCCGTGGCTCCGGTTTACCCGTCCCGGGGATATCTTCACCGTTCCGATCTCCCACGGCGAAGGCCGCTTCCTCGCCGGTGAGGAAACCATCCGCGAGCTCGCCGCCCACGGTCAGATCGCAACACAGTATGTGGATCTCAACGGACAGCCGACTTCCGATATCCGCTTCAACCCCAACGATTCCATGTATGCCATCGAGGGCATCACCAGTCCGGACGGCCGTGTCCTTGGCAAAATGGGACATTCCGAACGCACCGGTGCCGGTCTGTACAAAAACGTTCCTGGTCTGTATGATATGAAGCTGTTTGACGCAGCCGTTCATTACTTTGGAGGTGACCGCTAATGTATGCCATCGACCATATGATGCAGTATGATCCCGAAGTCGCCCAGGCATGCGCCCTGGAGCTCCAGCGCCAGCAGCACAACATCGAGCTCATCGCATCCGAAAATATCGTCAGTCCTGCTGTCCTGATGGCAGCAGGAACCATCCTCACCAACAAATATGCTGAAGGTTACCCCAGCAAGCGCTATTACGGCGGCTGCGTTCATGTGGACGTTGTGGAAGAGATTGCGCGGGAACGTGCGAAGAAGCTCTTCGGAGCCGAGCATGCCAATGTGCAGCCGCATTCCGGTGCCAACGCCAACCTCGCGGTCTTCTTTGCCCTGCTCAATCCCGGTGACACGGTCATGGGCATGAATCTTCAGGAAGGCGGCCATCTCTCCCACGGTTCACCCGTCAACATCTCCGGCAAGTATTTTCACATCGTCCCCTATGGTGTGAATCCGGTCACAGAGATGATTGATTACGATGAAATGCGGAAGACTGCCCTGGAGTGCCGGCCGAAGCTCATCGTTGTCGGTGCCAGCGCTTACTCCAGGATTATTGACTTCCCCAGGTGCCGTGAGATTGCCGATGAAGTCGGTGCCTATCTCATGGTGGATATGGCGCACATTGCCGGTCTCGTTGCCGGTGGTGTCCACCCCTCGCCTGTTCCCTATGCCGATGTGGTTACCACCACAACCCATAAAACGCTCCGTGGCCCCCGCGGCGGCATGATTCTGTGCCGGGAAGCTCTGGCCAGGCAGATTGACAAGGCCATTTTCCCCGGAACCCAGGGCGGCCCGCTCATGCACGTCATCGCAGCCAAGGCGGTTGCCCTCGGCGAAGCCATGACCGATGAATTCCGTCAGTATACGCAGCAGATCGTGAAGAATGCCAAAGTACTCAGCGAGGAGCTGCTCAAACGGGATATCGATCTGGTGTCCGGCGGTACAGACAACCACCTCATGCTCCTCAAGCTTACCCGCTGCGGCATCACCGGCAAAGAGCTTGAAAAGCGCCTGGACGACGTCCATATTACGGCCAACAAAAACACGATCCCCGGTGAACCGCTCTCACCCTTTGTCACCTCCGGCCTGCGTGTCGGCACCCCTGCCGTTACCAGCCGTGGTTTTAAGGAAGAAGAAATGGTCCGCATCGCCGGATGGATTTCCGACATTATCCGCGACTTTGACGGCAGCCGTGACCGCGTCAGTGCAGAAGTCATGGAACTGTGCAGCCGCTTTCCGATCTACGCTTAAGGGAGGTTCTCTTTATGCCTACAGATATTGAAATTGCTCAGAAATGTCAGATGCTGCCCATTTCCAGGGTTGCTGAAAAAGCACATGTTCCGGAAGAAGCCCTTGAACCCTATGGCCGCTACAAGGCCAAGATTGATCCCGCTCTCGTCGGAAACACCGGGAAACAGGCCAAGCTGGTTCTCGTAACCGCCATGACGCCCACTCACGCCGG
>ONVN01000176.1 GCA_900321295.1 uncultured Eubacteriales bacterium | reverse complement strand
TTCAATGACTTTCGGGGTAACGGACATCTGAACAGCCTGGAAGACATCACGGCCTGCGAGGTCAATGGCGCAGACCTTTTCGAAGGCCAGCGGAATATTGGCGCGTTGTGCAGCAATGAGGGCGTTGATCACGCGGTCCACATTGCCGCCGGCGAGAAAGTGGGTTTCAAGCTGGGTGATGCTCAGATTCAGGCCGGCCTTATTCGCTTTGATGAGAGGGTCAACCAAGCGGGCAGGAGAGATATGACGGATGCGCATACCAATCAGCGATGAGATGGAAACATGGACGCCGCTTGCCATGGCGCGGATCCACATGCCGAAGGGAATGTAGTGGAACAGGATAATCAGGAGAATCAGAACGACGAAGAGAATGAGAGCAAGGGTAATGACACCAGAATTCATACAGAAGTACCTCCTATTGTTTTTTTAAGAATCAGTTGAAACGGTTTTACACAGGCTTTACGACGACACGGCTGCCTTCTGCTTCCGTGATCCGGACCCGGGTTCCGGGATTGATGAAGTCGCCTTCGCTGACAACATTCAGCCGGACTCCATCAAAATCTGCGATGCCTGCAGGACGCAGGGCCGTGGTGGTTTCACCTTCATGGCCGATGAACACCTTCATGTCTTCACTGGCCACATAACCTTCGTTCTGGCCTTCCACATTGTGGAGTACCATTTTGCTTTTGGCAAAACGTCCCTTTGCCGCGCTGCGCAGGGCAATTGACAAGGCCACTGCGATGACGGAAAGAATGATCAGGGCGAAGATAAGTGCAGGTGTCGAACCAAGCTTGAAATACGTGATGATGATGGCACCGATCTCCATCAGGATGCCCGACAAACCGGGGAGTCCAAAGCCTGGCATAAATGCCTCTACAACGATAAGGCAGACGCCAAGGATGGCAAGGATGATAATAAGGAATATATCCATGTGAGAACCTCCTCTCAGCATGGCCAGTATAGCAGAGATTCCAGATGCAGAAAAGGCGTTTTGTCCGAATGATACGTTTCAGGGTCTCAAATGTCATCGGACGTGAGTTCCTGATAAATATCAGGATAAAGATTGAGATCGATCAGCCGGTTGCGAAGCGATTGCATGTCTTCCCATGCTTCACGTTTCTTCAGCGGGTCACGCAGGAGGGCAGAAGGATGATAGGTAGGCATCATCCAGACCCCCTTGCGCTCATACCACTTTCCGCGCTCCCTTGTAATGTAATGATCGGGCCCAAGTGTAGCATGAAGGGCTGTGGATCCCAGAAGAACAATCACTTTGGGCCGGATCAAAGCGACCTGCATGCGAAGGTGCAGCTTGCAGGCGGCCATTTCCTCGTCGAGGGGGACACGATTGTTCGGAGGACGGCATTTGACAATATTACAGATATATACACGATCACGTGGAAGGTAGATGGCACTGAGCATTTTGGTGAGCAGCTGTCCTGCAGGACCGATGAAAGCGATTCCTTCTTCATCTTCCCGCTGGCCGGGTCCTTCCCCGATGAACATGAGTGGAGAATGGATATCTCCCTGTCCTGGAACCTTATGCGTCGCAGTGGCATACAGGGAACACAGCGTGCAGTCCTGAACCTGCTGATGGAACAGTTCCCAGGAAATATCAGCCATAGATACACCTCACAATCCGCCCAGAAGGCTGAAGGATTGACTGAGGTCTTTGATGACCCAGGAGGCCAGCGAGACCAGAAGCATAAGAAGGGCAAGAATGAAAAGTGCACCAAGAACCGTGCCGAAAAGGTCCCGGACGGCAAAGAGCAGC
This sequence comes from uncultured Eubacteriales bacterium, assembly GCA_900321295.1. GTDB lineage: Bacteria > Bacillota > Clostridia > Christensenellales > Aristaeellaceae > UBA2943. Next base: position 7,163 of record ONVN01000176.1, on the reverse strand, counting down.
CTGTACCGGTCCTTGCGGGCTTCCTGTTCATCTGTCCAGTCCTCATCCTGGGGAGAAACGGGATCGGACGTCAGCACAGGAAGGTGAAACTGCTGTTCGTGCTCTTTCTCGGGTTCTGAATGATTGCGAAAGTAGGCCATAGCAATCCTTCTTTCAATGATGATGGCAGAGAACTCAAATATAATCCAGCCATGGTGCGTCGGGTTCGTCCCGCCCGGTGAGGTGTCCCTCGTTGAGGAGGGCAGGGAACTGCTGCTGGCGCAGCGCTTCATACAGGACAATGGCAACTGAGTTTGAGAGATTCAGACTGCGTGCATCAGGGATCATGGGGATACGGATACAGCGGTCTGCGACTCTTTCGAGAAGATTCTCGGGAAGACCTCTGGTCTCACGTCCAAAGACGAGAAAATCCTCATCCTGGTATTCGACATCGGTATAGACATGCTGAGCTTTCGTGGAAGCAAAGAACATTCGGGCACTGGGGTATGCCTGGAAAAAAGCTTCAAGGCTTGGGTGCACCTGATAGGTCATAAGATTCCAGTAGTCAAGTCCGGCGCGCTTCAGATAGCGGTCAGAAAGGGAGAAACCAAGCGGTTCGATCAGATGAAGAACTGCACCGGTGGCTGCGCAGGTGCGCGCAATATTCCCTGTATTCTGTGGAATCTCAGGGTTGACCAGAACAATATGCATGGACATAGCAAGCCTCCATTCCCATGCATTGTAGCATGCCCAAACCGACAGTGCAAGCTGAAGCAGACAGTATAGGAACGGGAGAAAACTGGTATGGGCGGTGATGCACTCGTAAAGACCGTTGTTTCCGTGGTATAATCATCAGAAGAAGAGTAATTCATATTCTAAATTGCTGGTCTGCTGCGCTTCAGATCCTGCGGTATTATGAACAAACAGGGAATTCATGAAAGAAAGGAAGTGGTCTTATGGCCATTGTCGGAGCATTTATGGTACCCCATCCGCCAATGATTGTACCGGATATCGGGTGCGGAAGAGAACGGATGATTGAAGAAACGAAGTCAGCTTATGTACAGGTGGCAAGAGAGATTGCAGAATGCAGGCCGGAAACGATTCTTATCGCAAGTCCGCATTCTGTGATGTATGCGGATTATTTCCATATTTCTCCCGGAAGCGGTGCAAAAGGGTCTTTTCAACAGTTTGAAGCAGGACACATCACCTTTAAGGAAACATATGACGAGAAACTTGTGAACAGCATTCAGCGGCTGGCAAAGGAAAATGGTGTTCCGGCAGGCACGCGTGGGGAGCGGAGGGCGGAGCTGGATCATGGCACCATGGTTCCGCTCTACTTTATCCGGCAGTTCTGGAACGACTTCAAACTTGTCCGGATCGGTTTGTCGGGTCTTTCACTTGAAGAGCATTATCGTCTTGGGCAGATCATCTGTCAGGCAGTACAGGAGACGGAACGCAGAGCTGTATTTGTAGCGAGCGGTGATCTCTCCCATAAGCTGCGCAGGGAAGGCCCTTATGGATTCGCTCCGGAAGGACCCCAGTATGATGCCCGCATCATGGATGTATGTGGAAGAGCAGCCTTCGGTGAGCTTCTGGATTTTGATGAGTCCTTCTGTGAACGGGCAGCGGAATGTGGCCATCGTTCTTTTGTGATGATGGCTGGTGTGCTGGACGGCATGACAGTGAATGTGGAAAAACTTTCGCATCAGGATATCACAGGTGTTGGCTATGGCATTTGTGCATTCCACCCGCAGGGAAATGACCCGGAACGGAAATTTCTGGAAAAGCACAGGGAAAAAGAAAAGGTACGCATTGGCCGGCAAAGAGAGGCAAGCGATGCGTGGGTGAATCTTGCGCGTCAGGCGATTGAACGATATGTCATGGACAGACAGACTCTCCCGGTACCGGAGAACCTTCCGGGTGAACTTCTGCATTCCAGGGCGGGGGCTTTTGTTTCGATTCACAAGAAGGGAAGACTGAGGGGATGCATTGGGACCATCGGACCGGTGCGTGACTGTCTCGCCGATGAAATCATTCACAATGCGATCAGTGCGGCGGTATCGGATTATCGATTTGAACCGATTCAACCCGAAGAACTGGAATGGCTTGAAATCAATGTGGATGTCTTGAGCGAACCAGAAGACATTGATTCTGAGGATGAACTGGATGTCCGAAAATATGGTGTTATTGTCAGCCACGGCAACCACCGCGGACTGCTTCTTCCGGATCTCGACGGGGTCGATACAGTTGAGGAACAGGTTTCCATTGCAAGAAAAAAAGCTGGTATCGGACCAAAAGAAAAGGTCAGACTGCAGCGCTTTCAGGTGATCCGGCACAGATAATGGGGGAGAACAATGGGACGATGTGATGTATGTTTCCGGCACTGTGAGATAAGGGAGGGAAAACGTGGATTCTGTGGTGCACGTATCTGTACGAAGGACAAGGTGCGTGCAGAAAACTATGGAAAGATCACGTCCCTGGCATTGGATCCGATTGAGAAAAAACCATTGCACCGTTTTTACCCTGGAAGCATGATCCTGTCCGTAGGCAGTTACGGCTGCAATCTGCGATGCCCGTTCTGCCAGAACAGTCAGATTTCATGGTCTGAAATGGCATTGCGAGGCAGAACATGGGCTGAAACAGTGACAGCCGAAGAACTTGTCAGGACGGCGGAAGCCCTCAAACCTCAGGGAAATGTTGGTGTGGCGTTCACCTATAACGAACCCCTGGTAGGATGGGAATTTATCCTGGACACAGCCCGGCTTGTCCATGAAGCGGGGATGGTCAATGTGCTCGTGACCAACGGAACAGCGGAACTGCATATCCTGGAAAAGCTTGCGCCGTATATCGATGCCATGAATATTGATCTGAAGGGATTTACCGACCGATATTATACAGAGATTCTTGGCGGAAGCCTCGAGATGGTGAAAGCTTTCATTACAAGGTCCGTACAGCTTTGCCATGTGGAACTGACTACACTGATCGTCCCCGGGGAAAATGATTCGACAGAGGAAATGCATTCTCTCAGCTCATGGGTGGCAGGACTTACAGATGCATCGGGAAAAAGAATCGGTTCCTCTGTTCCTCTGCATATTTCCCGCTTTTTTCCACGATTTCATATGACGGACCGCGGCCCTACGGAGATTCAACACATTTACCGTCTTGCAGAGGAAGCCGGAAAGCAGCTCGAATTTGTGTATCCGGGAAATGTTCCGTGACGTAGGGACTGTGTTTCAGATTCTCTGACGGTGGGTCAGAAGACAGGAGGCAGATCAATGAGACAGGATACGATTGAACGAATCCGCAGGTTTTCAAAGGAACGGGACTGGGAACAGTTTCACACACCGGCAAATCTGGCAAAATCCATATCGATTGAGGCAAATGAACTGCTGGAGTGTTTTCAGTGGAGTGATAAGAACTATGATTTGGAACATGTAAAAGAGGAACTGGCAGATGTATTGGTATATTGCAGGAATATGCTTGATGCCCTAGGACTGGATGAGGATGAAATCATCCATAGAAAAATGAATCTGAATGAACAGAAATATCCTGTGGAAAAGGCACGGGGGCGGGCTGAAAAATACACGGAATTATGAGAAACTGAAGAAACACAGGCAGAGGTTCTTTTCTGCCTGTGTTTCATGTTATAGCGTTTTCTGAAGAAAATTCAGCATCATGACTGCTTCGGCTGACATCATGGATGCGAAATCTTTATCCTCAGGAAGGTACAGGGGAAATACGCCGAGCGGGAAACACTTCAGGTCAGCACGAATGGCGACTACCTGCGTTTTCTTCTTTTTCCGACTTTTCTCCATGGCAAAGGAGACAAGAAAACGTTCATTGACATTGTGCAGGCAGTAAATACGCCAGCACAGGCCTTCTTCTTCCGGTTCAGGCAGGTCAATCCGACAAACCTTCGTGCCATCTCCGGAAACAGTCTCCTCGACATGAAAGTCTTTCTCGTGATATGGAAAAGGAAGCTGATTCTTTTCATAGGTGCTCTTCCAGAACTCAAAGACGTTTGTGCTGCTGTTCAGGCTGGCACGGAGGAACATTGCAGGAAGAAGTCTGTATTCCAGCTGATGACGAAGGCTGTAAGCTGAATTCTCGGGAAATGTCATGCCGGGGGTAGAAGCACGGGGCTTTCGTCCAAGAAGTTTTGCAAGGATGCCCTTCAGATCCATAGTAAAATCCTTTCTCTTCTGTCGATACACGGGTATGCTACTGCAAAAGTTTTGCTCCGTCAATCGGTCATCCATGATGGCGAGCTGTTTCTGTCGGCTATCCAAACATTCGGCAGCAGCATAAAGCATGGATTCCGGGTTTCCTAATACCATCATGATATTCTGACTGTGATGATGATAACGGATCACTGGGAAAACGAAACAGAAAAAGGCCTCCATGTGGCAGGGAGGCCTTGATTTGATCCGGACATACAGAATGAACAGACTGGATGCGCAAAAGATTTCATTACGGATTGTTCAACATAAGCTCCTCTTCCAGGAAAAGCTCGACAAACCATCCGGTGGCTTCCATGTATCTGCTGGCGTACTGCTTTATGCGGGACCAGGGGACTTCAGGTGATACATGGCACTCTTTCAGCAAGCGCGGAGATTCGAAAACGACGATATCGCAGTCTGCAAGCACAGCGTCCTGGATAAGTGCATGCAGGCCGACTTCTGCGGAATCAAGACTCGTGGCGAGTTCCCAATCTGGTTTCAGACGGGAGAGGATTTTCTCACTATGGCCAACATACATAACCTTTTTCATACGAAAGCCTTCCCCCTTAACTGATGATCTGGTTGGTAACTCATGATAGCATATCTGTTCCATTCATGTCTACAGTCAAAAAATGCAAGAACAGGACAAAAACAAAATGAACACAAGAGAACAACCCAGCAAGGAGAGGGAAGAATAAGAGAAACACAGACATTTTTAGCCAACATGGAATGCGAACACTTTACAAGAGAACCCGTGCCATGATCGTTAAATTCGACAAACGGTCAACGGGCAGAGAGGCAGCTCTTGGATTGGACGCATAGAGGACAACAGGAAAAGCACCTTCTGTGCAGATGTAGTAGGTGCGAACATAAAGATTGTTTTTATATATGAAGACTCCGACATCGTTTGGAACAAGGCGATTGGTATAGGAACAGAAAATGATATCACCGGAAGACATGTACGGTGTCATGCAGTTGTCAGGAACACGAAGAGCAAAATCTGTACCATAGGGCAGGTCGGTTTCCCGAACGGTTATGTGGGAATATGTGTAGGGAGCCATGCCTTCAGGAACAGATCTTGGATCGGAAGGAATCAGGAGGGGGATCCGGAAAGAACGGATGTTCTCCCTTACAGGTTCAAACACCTTGTTTTCCTCCAGATAATCCCTGAATTCCCGGACATTCCGTACTTCGTCTTCACTGAGCTCTCTTTCAAGGGGTCCAATGTCATCCTCAAGGAAACGAAATTTCGGATTCAGCTCAAAAACACGATAGAGTGCAAGGAACTGAATGGCATTAGGTTCAGTAACGCCGTTCTCCCATCGGCTGAGCGCTGCAGGCTGTATTGAGATGCCATAGTGTTCCAGAGCCTTGCATACATCAGACTGCGTCATTTTGCGGGCTTTTCTGATTTCAGCAATCCTTTTGCCGATGAGATTCTGCTTTCGTGCTTCGTCAATTTGAAAAGATGAGTTGTTTTCATGATCCATCGTCGGCACCTCCGGTAATCTGTGGAATCGCCCTCCGCGTGCATGAGGAATAATGGTCCGGAAGAAAAAAGAGCAACAGCAAGATTATTGTAGTACAAGCGCATGGAAACAGCAAGAAAAGCACTGCTTATGTTCCAATTGGCTTTTCTTGACGGAGGTGAAGTGTTTTGATATGATGTGCAATCGGGCATCAGATGGAAATACAGGAAGAATCTGGAATCACTGTATTCATCCTGACCGATCCGAATGGCGCTCTCTGTGCACAAAGGTGCGAAAAGGGAGAGAACAGCCAAGTCGATACATGAAGCAAATGCAAGATGCTGCCAGGTGCAGCGGAAAGAATATCGAAAATGGAAAAATATTTTACCATCAACCGGGATGGATGCAGCATCCGCTGCAAGCTTTATTCAAAAGAAGCACGTTCCGCCAAAAGAACGGTGATTTTCTGTCATGGTTTTGGAGGGCATAAAGACAATCATGCTGCTGCACGATATGCAGAATACGTCCTCTCCAAAAACAAAGGAACAGCTGTGGTGACTTTTGACTGGCCTTGCCATGGTGAAGATGCCAGACGAAACCTGAGGCTGGAAGATTGCATGAATTACCTTGAAAAGGTCTGCGAATGGGCAAAAGAATCTCTTTCCCCCGAGGAACTGTGTGCATATGCGACCAGCTTTGGAGGATATCTGCTGATGCTGTTTATTCACGAGCGGGGCATGCCATTCAGGAAAGCTGTTCTGCGATGTCCTGCTATTCCAATGCATGAAGTACTTGATAGGATTGTCACGCCGGATGAAAAGCTGAAGATCGAAAAAGGAAAAGAGGTCTTGGTTGGTTTTGACCGGAAGGTACGTATGGATAAACAGTTTCTGAGTGAGGTTGTTGCCCACGACGTGAGAACATATGATTACAGTGAATATGCTTATGATATTCTGGTGATTCACGGAACAAAAGATGAAATCGTTCCGATGGAAAAAGTAAAAGCTTTTTCTGAAGACAATTTTCTGGATTTTGTTCCGATTGAAGACGCAGATCATCGATTTCGTGATCCGAAAAAGATGGACGAAGCAATTCTTCATATTGAATCATTTTTTGAAGGGAAAGAATAATGTAGAATGCTGCAAAGCCTGACTTGCTCAGGCGTTCTTCATGAATGTGAACAGATGGAAGAGGTTGACAGATGGGTCATATTTCTTGAAATATCGATGTTTGCAAATGATAACAACTGGAATTATGTCAAGATTCTTTGGCGTTTTTCTGATGTTTCCTGTGACCAAAGGCAGAAATAAGAAATCTATTTTGCTATATGAAAAAGGGATTAAAAAAGCACAAAAAAAAGCCCTTGCACAAATCGTGATTTTATGATAGTATACCTCCTGCTGAAGCACACGGGGTTTTAGCTCAGCTGGTTAGAGTGTCACGTTGACATCGTGAAGGTCGATGGTTCGAGTCCATTAAACCCCACTTTCAGTAA
>ONVN01000318.1 GCA_900321295.1 uncultured Eubacteriales bacterium | reverse complement strand
CTTTAATGTTTCACACACCTCGCGTGCTACGTTATCATTGAAGCAAAAAATGCTATCAAGCTCATGTGCACTATCTAGTAGCATTTCTGTTGCCTCAGATACATTGATTTTTTCTTCATTTTTCTCAGGGACACAAATCAGTTTCCTGTTAACCGGAATTCCATTCTCCATAAGCGCACATAAATATCCCTGACATCTTTCAAAACTAATCCTGAAGCGCGTAGTAGCAATATAAGCAATATTTCGGTATCCTTTTTCTATCAAATGTTTCGTTGCCATATATCCGCCGTAAAAATCACTTGTCTTTATCGTTGGGACAGCAATTCCATCTACTTCACGGTGACAAAATACCATTGGAATACCTGAATCTATCACATATCGATACAGATTCTGATTTCTGGCAATATCTCTTGTAATAACAGGAACAATGATAAAACCTGAAACCCCTGAATCAATCATCCTGCTAATATACATGCTTTGCTTTTCTACATCTTCATCTCCGTTGCATAACACCATTTTGATTTTTTCACGCTGTGCAATGTTTTCAACTCCTCGGATCAATCTGGCAAACGATCTGTCCTGTACGTCGGGCACAATCACACACCATGTTCCACCATCAGAGGAACTATGCTTTCTTGCCTCTTTTCCAATATATGTACCACTGCCTTTTATCGAACATATGTATCCTTCTTGTTCCAGCTCTTTCATTGCTTTATCCAGGGTCATTCTGGATGTATCCAGGCGATTGCATAACACCGTTCGTGACGGAACCTGCGCGCCTTCTGGATATGTTGAAAGTAATTCAGAAAGCATTTTTTTTATGATTTTGTAACGCAACATTTTTATGCATCTCCTTGCATTTCAACCTGATTGTAAGGCACAATAGATTGATGTCAATACAAAGTCCCTTTTTCAGGCAGGTTATTTCATTTTTCAGGCAGCTTTGCCCTTTGATTGTTTAGAAAAAATATATGGTTTATCCAGTCGAATTCATGTTCTACCTTAATTAATGAGACCGGACAGCAAACTTTGCCGTCCGGTCTCGTTCTCATTGTTTTGTTGAATCCAAGTCGCGAATGCATATACAGGTTAACATCGGCATCCTTGCTTTTCACACTGCCTTTTCTTTTTCAGCGTTTTTTCCTTCACCTGTTCCTCTTCCTCAGGCGTTCCTGATAACAACCGTACAGCAATTCGGGAAACATTTGGAATTCCCCATACTGTCCACAGAGACTCACAGATTTCTTTACGATCGATTCATCCTATGCGAAATAACTTTCTGTCCTTTATGGTTTACAGTGCATAGGTTCAGCTCTCCGGATATAAGTCCTGCAGAAGGTGTTCCGAACGAAGACCATCCCTCAGAAGCTCACTTCTGGTTTCCCAAAATGATCAGATACGATCTGCACAGCCCAGTCTTTCCAGCCACTCCGTGAAAGCCGGAATGGATTTCAACAGTCCGATATAGACCTCAATACGCGGGACTTTATACCCGTGTCTGCAATGGATCATGTTGATTCCGTCCGCATCTGCGTATACCGCAAGATGGCATGCGCTGTCCCATTCCCGGTCCCCGGAATCAAACGTCGGAATCCTCTCATAAGAGAACATGAAAGGTGTTCCGTCGGCATATCTCCGGATTTCCTTATTCCCCGGGTATTTCTGTACGGTTTCACCCTTCAGAAAGGAAAGGTCACGGAACTCCCTGGTATGTACACGGAAGGTCAGACCGGAAATGCCTTCACCAAGCCCTGGCGGGGCAATCACATAGGCACTTCGGAAAACCAGTTCACGGTCTTCCCCGGTCTTTCCTTCCCACTGATAGACAGGCTTTGAAAGAACTTTTACATCAGCATTTCCGCTGAGAACCACAACCTCTTTCCCGTCCGCCATGATCTTCACCGCCTTTGTGCGTCTCTGCTTTTTCTTTCCGTCTACCTCACTCCATGACAGGCCGGTTTCCCGGAAAACATCCGCTGTCTGCTTCCTGCCTGAGCAGTTCCAGGGTCCTTTCGTCTTTTTCCCCGTGATAATATGCATCAAGAACCCGCTGAAACACACTGTTCTCTTCACTCACCGCAGCAAACAGCGTCATGGAGGAACGGAGCTTCAGGACATCCGGAAAGCCGAAAATCGCGGCCGCATTTTTGTCCTCCAGGTCCATCAGTGCTTCGCAGATTTCCAGGAGATGCGGCCCCAGCACCGGATCAGTAAGGTATGCCCTCGCTTCTTCCGTGCCGGAGATTCCGTAATAGTCCGCCATGCTGCTGTGTCCGAGTCCTTTCATCTGCGGAAAGACATACCACATCCAGTGGCTTTCTTTCCGGCCGTCCCGGATTTCACGCAGGGCTGTGTCATAATCAAAGGCCTGTGCACGCTGAAAGCGTTCCAGATTGAATTCCATTTTCTTCCTCTCCTTCATTCGCTGCGGATGCCCACCGGGCAGAAACACCCGAAGGTCTGGCCGGCAGGAACAAAATCCGGGGGTATGATCTGTTCTGTCTCTGACGGTGTATTCACCTCAACCCGCCAGGATATGTCCTGCTTCTTTGCAACAAGAATAAACTTTTTATACAGTTGCCTGTCCAGATAAAAAACACGGGCATATACATGCGATTCATCAAACCCATGAATCCAGTTGTAATCCGGCCATTCTTCCAGATCGAAGACGGCCACCTCCTGATAGGTTTTCCCGCGCATGGGAGCCGGTGTTCTGAGGACCTGATCCATGATACCAAACATTTCAGTAAACCGATCGGCTTTCTCAACCCAGCTGCAGACCGTATTGTCTGCCACCGAGCGGTCTTTCATGATACTGACGGAATACCAGGACCTGGATTTCTTTTTGGTATAGTAATGGGTTTCATGGATTTCAAACAGAGGAAACTGTCCCTCTGTTTCAGGAACAGGGTCTGCTATTCCGGTATAGAGCATAAACCGGTAGAAGCATCTGTCGTTCTGGATCTGCCGCATCTGCTTCCGGAACATCTTTTCCGAAAACGGATCATCCGGATAGCGCAGAAAGGACGGTATGTTCAGTTCATGCATGATCTCATCCCCTTCCGTTCCTGATTCATGACCTGCACAGATGGTTACAGACACCCTGCCTGTTCACGCAGAATATCCCTTGTTTCCATAAGCGCAAAACCAAGGAGATTTTCTCCACGCCATGCATTGGGATTGTCAATCTGCGGGTCATCCGTTCCCAGCTTGACGCCCCAGATTCCATCATACGGACTGCCCTCGACGAGAATGCTGTCACCCGTGCTGTCCAGAAACGCAAACAGTTCAGGATTCTGCGAGAATTTGGCCAGATTTCCACGCAGAACAATATCGTACTTCGCCCGGTCCCACACTTCAGCATCAAAATGCTGCACCTCGCGTCCAAGCGCCTTGTAATCCCTGGGATTGTCGGCCGCCATGATCTTCGCACAGGTGGAGACATCGCCCATCAGCCTGGCCTTCTGCGCCATCATATACTGCTCCGTAGTATGGTACCGGACGCCGTCGGCTTCAAACCAGCAGTCATACCACTGACTGAGGCAGGCCTTCGTCATTTTCCCCGGATGCGGCGTATGGCCCCAGAAGGCGATGATATTCCGCCTTTCTCCAGCGTTATATCTTTCCGTGATCCATTCTCTCGTATATTTCATTTTTTCTTTCCCTCCGATCGCAGTTTCATCAGGATCCCTCCCAGATGATTCTCGCCCTCCCAGGTGATTGGATTGACACCCCAGAACCTGTCTTTCCTGCTCCCGTTAATCAGACGGAGATTCCCCGTGGAAATCAGCCGGTCCATCAGGTCCGGATGCTGCCGGAATTTCAGCCGGACGATTTCTTCCATGATGGGAATCCTGGATGCCTCCCAGGCCGGCGAACCGGGTCCGGCGTTGTATCTCTGTTTGACCTTTTCAGCCGCCATGCCGGCTATCCGCTGTCTTTCCGCAGGATCACTGCATTTCGTTGCAAGAAAGGCTGAGGCTGCACAGGGATAGGTGACATCCTCATACTGTACCGGGACAGGAAAATCATTCGACAGAAAAGCGTATTTCTCCCTGAACTGCAGGATCTCTTCCGGGAAATCTTCCGGCCTGAGCTCCTTCAGCAGGGGGATAACCGCTGGATGGAGCATTTCTGCCACTGATTCGGGATCAAACAGGTGCTCCCGGATTTTCGTCGAGCTGACCGTTTCAATCCCTTCCGGCGGTGGGGCAAAAACAATGGATGCCTGACAGGCACTCAGCAGTGCATGGGCTGCGATTTCTTCTTTCAGCCTGCTTCCGTCCCTGGCAAAGAGAATCATGCGGTACCTGGTGAGAAAGCTCCATTTGCGCTGGAATTCTTCCATCAGGTCCAGCTTGTCCGCCCCTGCAACAAAGAAAATGTCCGCATCGGGATACAGGTCCTGCATAACCTGCATGGTTCTCTGCGTAACGGCAAAGGCTTCCTGCATTTCCCCTGTGTAGATATCCATATCCGGATTTCCTGCCGTCATGGCTTTCAGCATACGGATGCGTGTTTCATCCGGAAGGCAGAGGTGGCTCTGACCGGCTTTTCCCATTTTTCTTTTCAGATAAGGAAAGCTGACCGGTACAAAGTACCCGTGTTCCGCATGGACACGCTCCATGGCTGCCCGCAGGATCTTCAGGTGTGCAAGGGTCGGCGGATTAAACGATCCGCCCAGAACAACGATGCTTCTGTTCATGTTCCCTTACCCCCTTCCAGCAGATCGGCTGCCATTGCATACAGGTCTTCATCGATGAGGCAGAGATAAACCGTTAACGCCACTTCGCCGGCCCCCAGCCATCCCTGTATGGCCTCAGGCGCAATCCGGGGTGCTTCTTCCCCGGGATAGCCATAAATGCCGCTGGAGATCAGCGGAAAAGCAACCGATTCAAGATGCCTGTCCGCTGCCAGGTCCAGGGCACGGAGATAGCAGTTCCGGAGCAGCTCCGCCTGATGCGCGTCCCCGGCCCTGTAGACCGGACCCACCGCATGGATCACATAGGCGGCAGGCAGTGCAAATCCTTCTGGGATCACAGTCTCCCCTGTTTCACAGTGTCCGATGGCATCGCAGGCTGCCTGCATTTCCTGATGCCCTGCCGCCCGGAAAATCGCACCGCAGTCCCGCCGCCCCGCCGAAGTGCATCGTTTTTCAGGTCCCGGTTGGCTGCATTGACAATCGCATCCACCGCCATGGTCGTAATATCCGCTTTTGCAAGCTGCAGTGCCATACCGTTCTCCTCCTGTCCTGCCATTTCCTTTGCGGAAGACCGCTTTATGCTTCTTCCTTCATGTCCATTTGCATCAATTCCGGTTCAAAAGGCGTGCTGATCTCATCCGGCCCGCCGACGGTATACCGCCAGAGGACTTCCACGTTTCCGTCCCGGATCCCCGCGACTTCCAGACTGTATTCCTTTTCTCCGTCCTCAACAAGGAATGGGATGGAACCTCCCTGATACTCTTCCTCCCGGAGCACAAAATGATCCACGACTTTTTTCAGCGCGTTCTCCTCCAGAGCATCCTCTTCTCCCAGGCGGATCAGAAAACCCGTTTTTTCTTCATGAAGCCAGCCGAACTCAGGAGACCTGTAGGTGGCTGTTCCCACGATACGGGCATGATGCAGTGCACTCAGAAGGCCTGACGGATACCTGACGTCCAGAATATCCGCGGAAACCACGATCAGCGGGTGCTCCTCGGTCCACGCATCCAGGTTGAACCTCAGGAATGTGCGCCATGCCCTGCGCCGGGACGCCACCGGAAGAAGCGGAATGCCGGAGGCTGTCTTCGCATACGAAAAGGGCTCATAGCCTTTTTTCTGAACATTCTGTGCAGCAATCAGCACATGCCCCAGACGGGCAAGCTGCTTCGGACTGCCGCTCTTCAGGGTGGCATAAAGCGCATAGGCCTGATCGTCTCCGGCATCAACGGCGCTTATGAACTCAGCCAGGCATTCCTCATAGGCATCGTCGGTCAGCTTTTTCCCGTCCGGACGGTACAGGCAGATGGACTTCCACGCTGACGCCTGTCCGTTCTCCAGAGCCTTCTCCAGGTAGGCAATCCCCTTCTCCATGTCCGGCCTGCAGCCAATGCCGCTGCACAGCATGCTGCCCGCCGTTTCGCAGGCAGGTCCGTCTCCAAGATCCGCAGCTTTCAGAAGCCATTCGAGTCCGCTTTTGTAATCCGGCCGCTTTTCACTGTGCAGGCTCCACGGGAAAACGGGGCCGCCCTGCAGCAGAAGATCAGACAGATTGGAAGAACTCGCAGGACGGAGTTTTCCGGTAAGATACAGCCCGGCAATGAGGAGCATGGAGGGGATATCCTCCCGTTTTGCGGCTTCCTCATATTTCAGGAATGCCTCTTCATATTTCTCCTGTTCCTCCAGTGCAATCCCTTCCCGGCGGTAATCCGCGGCGTCTTTTGGGATCCGTCCCGCCTGTTTCAGCATGTCTGCTGTCTCCGTGATCCACTCACCGTAATGGTCGTATTCCGTCTGAGACCACCAGTCCAGCAGGCGGCTGAGAACCCGCCTGTCTTCCTCTTCGCTGGTGATTCCCACCTGTTCCGGGTCCTGATTCACCGTCACCTTGTGCAGCCCGTCGGCAAAAGAGAAATCAATCCGGTAAACACAGATTCCGGTCCAGCTTCTGTGGGCGTACAGCGTGTCCCCTTCCATGAACCAGAACCATTTGTCCTCCATGGCCTTCGGGATGTTCCCGCGGCGCAGCGCAGCAATCTCGGCTTCCGAGAATGTCCGTTTCAGCAGGAAGGTGGAGTTCTTTTCCGGCATCCCGGTGATGTTCCAGTCCGCCCGTGTCGCGGCGGGGGTCTGTTTTCCGTCCTTTTCGCCGCCTTCCCCGGGCTTTTCTGTCCTGGAAGGCTCATTTTTCTCTTCCGGCGCCGGGTTTTCCGGGCCGATTCCAGAATTCAGCAGTTCCTCGAGGAAGGCTTTCTCATCCTCCGGATTCGGCTTCATCGGCGTGATGACGGCCACGCTGTGGCGGTGATCGTTCAGGGACAGATCGATGCGGTAACAGAAGGTATTGGCCGTCCAGCTCCGGCAGATGAACAGCGTGTCATCCTCCATGAACCAGCTCCATTTGTCGTCCATACCGCCCTTGTGTCCCATGCGCAGTGCGTTTAGCTGGCTGTCCGAAAAAGAGCGTTCCAGCTGAAAGGATTCAGGAGCCGAAATCACGGTTCTGAGTCCCAGATCTTCTTTTGTCACCGCACCGGGGGCTATATACGGCTTTTTTTCCGCAGATGCAGGCGGCATCCCCTGCGCGTTCTGCTTCGCCACCGCTTTCTTTTTTCCGAAAAGCTTTTCAAAGAAACGCATCTTCTTCCCTCCCTGTTCCTTATACACAAACCCACTCCACCGTCTGCGCCTCATCCGCTGCGGGCGGGACGGTCTTCTGGAGCATCCTGGACACCGCAGCCTCCGGAACGGCATGGGGTCTTCCGGCATTCCGGGCTGCCCTTGTTTCCGCATCGGTTTCGAGATAGACAATCCGCACCCTGGCGCCGTACCGTTCAAAAAGCCCTGTCAGCTTCCGCCTTGTCTCTCGGGTCAGGTTCGTAGCATTCCATACAAAGGGCTGTTTCTTCCGCAGGCAGGCTCTTGCTGCCGCCTGGGCAGCCTGAATCACTTCTCCCTGCCCGTCCGTCGGACGGATGCCGGACGAGGTCCGGATTTCATCCAGGGAGACCTGCGGCAGGTCCGGAGCATGCCGGGCAATCCAGGTATCCTTTCCGGTCCCCGGGAGACCCGAGAGCAGGATGATTTCTCCCCAGGTATCGTCATACAGTGCCTGGTCCGGCTGCACATTCCGTCCGGACAGCCAGGCGTACTCCGTATACCGGTCCCGAAAAGGATACGGTGCGGAAAGGCATCCTGCCTCAGCCGCCGTCATCCTGGCCAGCTCCACCTGCGTCAGCCCTTCCCCGATATCGT
>ONVN01000072.1 GCA_900321295.1 uncultured Eubacteriales bacterium | reverse complement strand
TGACAGCCTTCCTTCAGCTGATTCGCCAGATTCCATGCAAAGCGTTTGATCTCAAGGAGATTTGGCTTTTCCTGCTTCCGGAAATCTGCGATTCTTGCTGTCGGTGGGATCTGCATGGCCACCAGCTGTCCGCACTCCAGCAGATTGGCCATGTGTTCACAGATTTCAAGCAGTTCTTCCACCTTGGGTCCGCCATAGGAAAACACATCGGACTGACTGTCCGAAAGCACATCCTTCAGTTTTTCCAGCGCCTCGGCGGCCTGTTTTTCGCGGTTTGGTTTTTCAGGCACAATGGTTTCCAGATTCCGGTTGCGAAAGCAGCCCAGCACAGCAGCAACAATGGAAGGGTCCCGGATGGTACCGTCCGGGTAGAAGATGCCGTGTACCTCACTCCAGTACCCGTCAATCATCAGATTGAACACATACCAGGGAATCCCATATTCATCCATGGTCTGGATGACCGTATCATAAGGATTTCCACGGGCTATACAACAGGTTTCATTGTTGATGACCGGTTTCCCGTACTTCTTTCCCATGGAAAGGGCCAGCTCTGCAGCTTCCCGGACGCCTTTGAGGGTCGGGGAATAGTCATGATAGGAAATGACATCCACCAGGTCTGCGCTGTTTTCGATATCCGCCGCAAGCCAGTTGCCCACCGTGATTGCATTCTCCCCATCCAGCGAGCGCACAAACCTGCAGAAATGTCGGACAAATCTCCAGATTTTGGCATACCACCCGTCTTTTTCCTCCTGCGATGCAGCGCGGAGGATGAGATCGTTGCAGGGCGGCTCATTCATGATATCCCACATGATCAGGTTGGGCTCATTCTTTATCGTCGAGACCACATGCCGGACATATGCCTCGCCTTCGGGAAGAAAGGATTCCTCAAGGAAGGCCGGATCCAGACCATTTCCGTTGAACAGAATCGGCATCACCGTAAAATTGGCTTCCCCGCAGGAGCGCATGAAACGGAGCAGTTTGTCCATATATGCCTCCGGGTTCTCCCTGTAATACCGATATACCAGCCAGACACGGATACTGTTCAGTCCTATGCGGGCAGCGTATCCAAGGTCCCTTCGGATGATTTCCTCCCCGGTGATGTGGTCATAGTTGACGCCTCGGATAAAGGAATAATTCTGCAAAGGTTTCATAGTTTCTCCTTTCTCTCAGCCAGGGCTTCTGCACCGGCTGTGTTCCGGTTCTCCTGCTCGTTTTCTCAGGATGCAGCGATGATTGTCCGCTGTTCATGGCTCTTTTGGCCCTTTCCTTCTGTTGATGGTCTTTACAGCAGAACGTTTTTCCCGGCAGCCTGCAAAAAGCCTGCAGAGTCGTCTGTATGGAACTGCGGCATTCCGGTTCTTTGTTTCTTATCTTATGCAATCCTCTGTTGTCCGTCAATCCTCAGAAGAATGCCGTCCTGTATCTGCTGACAATAAAATGGTTTTACTGAGCCGGATGTGCTTCGTCCCATGGACTTCCCGGCGTTTCTTTTGTTTTTCATCCTCATTCGCACCTTTTTTTCCAGGATCCATTGCGGAAAACATGCTATTCTATACCCGCCTGAAAAGAGCAGTGCAAACCTCCTCCTGCCTGCATTGAACTGCTGGTTCAATGACAGGAAGGACGGGCTGTGCTATTCTGAGGTGAGAGGAAGTACATTCATCCGGAAAAATGTCTGAAAGGAAGTGTTCCCATGTCCCGTTTTGTTCCGAAAGAAAAGATGAGCAAAAAAGACCGGAAGGCACTGGAAAGCCAGCACCGCGTAACCTGGCAGTGTTCTCCGGTGACAAAAGTGATCAAAAGCAAAAAACAATATGACCGCCACAGGAAAAGCCGTGATTTCAGAATGGATGAAAACACGGTTTTTCTTTGTCTCTCGATGCCTTGGAGACTTCTTCCGTTCCGCATGGAGCATATTCCTTTTTCTGTCATTCTCTCAAAAGCACGTTAAAGGGACTGCCTCAGTGCTTCTCATTTTGCACTGAGACAGTCCCTGTCTCCATTCTCTGTTTTCAATTACTGCTTGACCATGTAGGCGTTGGCAACAAATCCGGTATTGCCGGTGGTCATGTCAACAACCTTGCTCCAGGTCTTGCCGCGGGCAATCACCTGCAGGGTGTCACCAGCTGTGAGGCGGCGGATCGCACGGGAAGACTTGTTGGGGGACACGCGCAGTCCAACGCTGCGATCGCTCTTCTTGTTGATCGCCTTGGCGCTGACTTTGTAAGGAGTTACGGTGACAAAGCTGTCATCACGTTCGGTGATCTGATACTTGCCAGGCTTGCTGGAAACCAGGAACTTGGTCATCACATAGCCGCCCTTGGCATGGCCGGGAGCCTTGATGAAAGCCCAACCTTTAGGAGCAGAAGTGGAAGACTGGATTGTCACTTGGGTGCCGCACGGGAGGCGATACATAACTTTGCCGCCTGCTGTTTCGCGAACATTCAGCTTCTTGCCATTTGCACAGTTAACCCACTTGGTGGAATCTGCATTGGCGAATACGGGGATCATAAGTCCTACAAGAGTCATAATAACAAGTACAATACTGATAACTTTCTTCATGGTGATTTGCCATCCTTTCAATTCTTAAGCCTGCTTTGCAGGTCGTTTTCTTTCTTTCTGTCAGGTTTCATCGGCCTGACATGTATTGATACGCCGGTCCTGATCTTCTGGCAGTTCAATGGAGAAAAATTGTGTCCAATTGTGTCCAAAAAAATAAAAAATGGAAATACTGTCCTGTTCCTCCGGCGCATGAAACAGAAAACCCCTCCTGATGCACTCTTCTGCCTTTAAGGCGACAAATGCATCAGGAGGGGTTTATGTTCCATGATGTCTGCTTATCAGAATATGGAAGAATGTGCCAGCGGATCTTTTTCAAATCCGTCTTCCTTCTCCGCGGTTACTGGCCAGCAGGTCCCGGGAACAGGACGGTCCGCATCAGACACTTTCGATCTTTTTTCTCTCCGCAATCTGGCGCTGCTCTTCTTTAATATTCTTTTCCACATTCAGGAACAGCAGCACAACGATCAGGATACCATGGGCAAAGATTTCAAACCCAAGGAAGAAGAAACTGGATACCTGCTGATGGGAGAACATACCACCATCGTAGAACAAGTTGAAGAAAGCTACCGCAAGTCCATTGACCACCGTCAGAATCGTGGAATAGACACTCATCGAAATACCATCCACCCGGAAACCGTTTTTGGCCTCCAGATGATCCAGCACATCGGCAAACAGGGCCATCATGATATATGCGCCGGGTATTGACGAAAAACCTTTCAAAACCTGACCGATGGTAACAACGACAAAACTGCTCGGTGCAAGCAGACATACAATGCTTCCTGCAATGGAAACCACACAGCCTAGTAAAACAAAGTTGCGCTTGCCAAGTTTATTGGCCACCGGCCAGGCAAACAGCATGCCCGCTGCCAGAGGAATTCCGCCAACCAGGGCAATCAGAGACTGCACGCCTTCTGCGTTCATCGTCTGGCCAAACACATTTACGGAAGGAAAGAAGTCATTGCAGAAAATATTGAAGACATATCCGCCCTTGAACATGACGCCTGCCTGATACAGGAAATAGAAGATCATGATGATCCACCAGTATTTATCACCGGCCGCGGCTTTCAGCTGTCTGCCTGTAGGAATGGCTTCAGCTGTCGGCTCAGAGCTGTCATCCTGGATGTCCTCTTCTGTAATTCTCTCCCGAGTGAACAGGTATTCCAGGCAGCAGCCGATAAAGGCTGCCACAGCAAACAGAGTCATGACCAGCTGCCAGCGGTTCTGCACCACCAGATATCCTTCTCCGAGGGCTTCTCCTGCCTTGATCCAGCTCAGCACGGCAGGCATGAGGATGCTGGATACCAGTCCGTTGCCCGCCACTGCAGGAATATTGGCAACAACGGACAACTTGCCCCGCTGGTCCAGGTTCCGGGTAGACAGGGACACCATCAGATAATGGGAATTGGAATAGATCGGGTTTGCAAGCGCTGCAAACAGATTATAGGTAATCGCCATCCATGCCATCCGAAAACCGATGCTGAAATATGGGATGACAAACATGACGATACCGGATACCAGCAGCAGAGGCGCAGCCACAAGAATGAACGGTCTGGCTTTACCCTGTCTGGTTCTGGTTTTGCCCAGAATAATACCAACAAGGATGTTGGCAAGTGCCATGGGAATAATGCTGATCAAAGGAAGCAGCACCAGAAAATTGCCCTGGGCCACAATGTCATCATACGTGCGATAAAAGGTCAGATAATATGTTGCTGTCACGCAGGTCATGGCCAGTACCAGCAGCGGGCCCAGGAAATAGCCGAAAATCATCTCCGGAAGCCTTACAGTCTGCCTGTCTGTCCGGGAATTGAGAAGCGGAAGGTTCCAGATGCTTCTTTTCACCTTACTCATCTTTCAAAATCCCCTTTCTGCAGCCAGCCGTTTCTCAGGCATCTTGCCAGATCCCAGCTTTCTTTCCACCCTTCATCGGTTGGCGTTTTCCTGTCGCGGAGCAGTTGATAGTTCCAATAGAACCAGCCGGCCGTTTCCTTCCATGCGCTGAGTTCCATTGCAGCAATCTGGCGGTATTTTTCCTTCTGCTTTTCTTCCCGGTCATTCTGCGCCATGACGGTTTGATCCATCTTATTGGCATATTTGTTGCATATACACCACTCGCCCACAATGACAGGAATGTCTTTTTGTGCCTTTTTCACCTGGTGCATACAGGCATTCAGATAGATTTTATACACCCAGGGCTTTGCG
This sequence comes from uncultured Eubacteriales bacterium, assembly GCA_900321295.1. Classification (GTDB taxonomy): domain Bacteria; phylum Bacillota; class Clostridia; order Christensenellales; family Aristaeellaceae; genus UBA2943. The sequence goes on along the minus strand of ONVN01000072.1, from coordinate 7,871 downwards.
ATCGGGACGAAATTCTCCATGGCGAAGATGTAAATATGCGTATCCAGTGCCACATTGGTGAATTTCTTTTCTCTGAAAAACCCGTTCCATGCGGTGCAGCGGAAACCATCATGGAACACAACGGTCTTATCTTCCGGCATATACTTCCGGATCCGCTCATAGGCTTTGGTATAAAAGTCTCTCAGGAAAGGCAGCGGTACATAGCCTGAGCCTTTGGCTTCTTCCTTGTCCACTGCTTTCCCCGTGCTTGGAGCTGTAATATAGACGATCCAGCTGATTGGTTCATTCAGGACTTCGATGCCGTAGAGCCCGGTCCGTTTTCCATAGCGTTCTGCCAGCCTTTCCAAAACGGTCAGCGCAAACTCCACTTCATCGGGATACTTGTACCATTTGCAGACACCTGTAATGCCGCCGTTGTCGTACCCATTCTGACTGTGAGGAACCGTATGCAGGTCCAGCAGCACCTTCAGCCCGTACTTTTCTGCCCATTCAAGCGCCTTATCTACATATTCGATGCAGCCTACAAAAGGCGGCCTGTCTCCGAACACGAAATAAGGCACCGGAAGGCGGACTGTATTCAGTCCGCTTTCCGAAATAAACTGGAAATCCTTTTCATTGACATAGGTATCCCTGTGTTCCTTGATTTTTTTGGCAAATTCTGCCGCGGGCAGCTTTCGGGCCAGCCAGGTTTCATCTTCCGTTCCTGTTCCTTCAAACAGATTTGGATTCATCCATTTTTCCAGCACCAGCCAATTACCCAGATTTGTACCCCGAATTTTCTTCATGGAAACCTCCCGTTATTTCATGAAGGTATCAGCAGGGATCGTGTAATCCCCTGTCAATAAATCGCTTTCAGAATAGGTGTAGTGCAGCTTGATCGGATTGCCTTCGCCTGCAGACTGTTTGCCATTCTTATCCGTCAGCGTCAGGACGCCATTTTCATAGGTATACGTGCCCAGGTCTTCCACTTTATAGGAGGCAAAGTAGAACCGATAGGTCCCATCAGGGTTGAAGGTCATTTCCGTACCGCCATCGTCACTCGGTATCACTACCGGCTCTGCAGCAGAAACTGCAACCGTTTCTTCCTTGACCTTGCCAAAGTTCAGCGCTTCCGCAGGAATCGTGTAATCCCCTGTCAGCTGCTCACTGTCGGAATAGGTGTAGTGCAGTTTGATCGGATCACCTTCACCTGTTGACTGTTTTCCGTTCTTGTCCGTCAGTGTCAGGACGCCGTTTTCATAGGTGTATGTACCCAGGTCTTCCACTTTATAGGAGGCAAAGTAGAACCGATAGGTGCCGTCCGGATTGAACGTCATTTCCGTACCAGCGTCATCACTTGGGATAACCACGGGCTCGGCTGCCGCTACTTCTGCTTCTTCGGTTACAGCAGGAACTGTCTCCTCCACTGCTTCCGGAGCTGACTCTTTTTCAGTTTCAGCAGGAGCTTGCTCCTCCACGGCTTCTGGAGCTGCTTCTTCCTCAGCTGCAGCAGGGGCTGCTTCTTCCTTCACAGCGCCAAAGTTCAGTGCATTCGCAGGAATCGTATAATCTCCGGTCAGCTGTTCGCTGTCAGAATAGGTGTAATGCAGCTTGATCGGGTCGCCTTCACCCACGGATTGTTTCCCGTTCTTATCCGTCAGTGTCAGGACACCGTTTTCATAGGTGTACGTGCCCAAGTCCTCAACGTTGTAGGAAGCAAAGTAGAACCGATAGGTGCCGTCAGGATTGAACGTCATTTCCGTACCAGCGTCGTCACTCGGGATAACCACGGGCTCGGCTGCCGGTACTTCTGCTTCTTCAATTACAGCAGGAGCTGTCTCTTCCGCTGCTTCCGGAGCCGCTTCTTCTTTCACAGCACCAAAATTCAGCGCATCCGCAGGAATGGTGTAATCCCCGGTCAGCTGCTCGCTGTCAGAATAGGTGTAATGCAGCTTGATCGGGTCGCCTTCGCCCACAGACTGCTTTCCGTTCTTGTCCGTCAGCGTCAGGACACCGTTTTCATAGGTGTACGTGCCCAAGTCTTCAATGCTGTAGGATGCAAAGTAGAAGCGATAGGTACCGTCAGGATTGAACGTCATTTCCGTGCCGCCGTCATCGCTCGGCACAACCACAGATTCAGCTGCTGGAGCCGCAGCCGTTTCTTCCTTCGCTGCGCCTAAATTGAGCGCATCCGCAGGAATGGTGTAATCCCCGGTCAGCTGTTCGCTGTCGGAATAGGTGTAATGCAGTTTGATCGGGTCGCCTTCGCCCACGGATTGTTTTCCGTTCTTGTCCGTCAGGGTCAGGATACCGTTTTCATAGGTATAGGTGCCTGCATCCGTAATATTGTAGGAAGCAAATTCAAACACATAGGTGCCGTCGGCAAAGAGCGTCATCGAAGTAGCACCATCGTCGGAAGGAATGACGACAGAAGCCTGTTCTTCGGTTTCAGCTGCCGGTTCTTCGGCTGTTTCATCTTCTACCGCAGTAGCATGATAAGCCGCAATCGTCTTATTGCTGTTCAGCGTCCACACGGTTTCGGGCACAGCATCCAGCACCGCAGGATATTCAGCTGAGTCGTACGTGCCGTCTGCCATCTCTGCCTCTCCCAGTTTATAACCTGCCGGGGCTCGCATTTGGCTGGAATAGGTGTCCAGTTCCAGCTGGAACACGGCATGGGTTGCAGGAGAGGTGGTCACCGTGCCGTCCTCATTGACGGTGTACGTGCCCTCCGCGTTCATGACGGAAACCATGCCCAGACCGGTATCATCGCCGACCACAGCGCGCTTGCCCGCCTCGATGCAGTATGCATCGCTCATCAGATTGTAGGTGCCGTCCTCGTTCAGCGTCAGTGTCAGGGCCGTCGTCAGCCGTGTATCAACATTCATGATGCCATGCATCGTGCCGCACTGGAACTGATAATCCTGAAGAATATCCAGATTCATCTCCGCACCGGAAAGAACGACCGTATAGGTGCCCGTTACATTGGTATTCTTTGCGTAGGCCGTAATTTTTCCGTCCGCCAGAGTCCACACCGTCTCAGGTACCGCATCCAGGACTGCAGGATGCTCCGCGGAGTCATAGGTTCCGTCCCCCATTTCTTCCTCGCCCAGTTTGTAACTGGCCGGGGTACGCATCTGGCTGGAATAGGTGTCCAGTCCCAGCTGGAACACCGCATGACTTGCAGCAGAGGTGGTCACGGTACCATCTTTATTGACGGAATAGGTGCCCTCCGCTTTCATGGTGGAAACCATGCCCAGGCCGGTATCGTCGCCGATCACAGCCCGCTTGCCCGCCTCGACGCAGTATGCATCGCTCAGCAGATTGTAGGTGCCGTCAGCGTTCAGGGTCAGTGTCAGGGCAGTCGTCAGCCGGCTGTCCACGTTCATCAGGCCATGCAGCTTGCCGCACTGGAACTGATAATCCTGCAGGATGTCCAGATTCATTTCCGCACCGGAAAGAACGACCGTATAGGTGCCCGTTACATTGGTATTCTTGGCATAGGCCGTAATTTTGCCGTCCGCCAGGGTCCACACCGTCTCAGGGACCGCATCCAGTACAACAGGATGTTCCGCAGAGTCATAGGTTCCGTCCGCCATTTCTTCCTCACCCAGTTTGTAACTGGCCGGGGCGCGCATCTGGCTGGAATAGGTGTCCAGTTCCAGCTGGAACACCGCATGATTTGCCTTGGATGTCGTCACCGTGCCATCCTGATTGACCACATAGGTGCCTTCCGCTTTCATGGTGGAAACCATGCCCAGACCGGTGTCATCTCCGATCACGGCCCGCTTGCCGGCCTCCACGCAGTATGCATCGCTCAGCAGACTGTAGGTGCCGTCGGCGTTCAGGGTCAGCGTCAGGGCAGTCGTCAGCCGGCTGTCCACGTTCATCAGGCCATGCAGCTTGCCGCACTGGAACTGATAATCCTGAAGCATATCCAGGTTCATGTCTGCGCCGGAAAGCGTCACTTCATATTTGCCTGCAGCGCCTGTATTCGCTGCCACGGTCGCCGATGGGGCAGCCTTCTTGGAAGTCAGCAAGCCGCCAAGCATCAGGGAAGGAATCAGAATGCCCACCATCAGCACAGCGCCTGCCGCGAGAAGAGCAGTTTTTCCGCCGCGTTTTGCCTTTGCTTCCTCGGCATCTTTTCCGAAGGAACCAATGATATTGAACACCATGGCGGCAATCGCAGCCAGCGCACCGCCCAGGGAGAGATAAATGGCTTCCTCGCCACCATGGCCGGAATCATAGTCTGTGAGGATACAGTTGCCAATGCCTTCCACCCGGTCACCGACCAGGGTCATCGCACCAAAAGCCAACAGGGCCGTCACACCGAACGTAATCAGTTTTGGCAGGACAGCTCCGGGAAATTTATTCAGGCACACCAGGGCCGCGCATTCCAGCACGATGGCTGCGCCAAAACATACGGTCACAAGAACCGAGTTCATCTGTCCAAAGGTATAGTAACCCGTGGAGAATCCCAGCGCGAACAGGACCAGCGCCAGCACTGTCAGTGCAATGACGAGAATCCCGGTCACGCTCTCCCGCATAAAACGCTTGTTCTTCATGGACTTACTTCCTCCTTTCCTTCCGTTCCTGAAGAAGATACAGAATCAGGAAAACCAGGAACGCTGTATAACCTGCACACATCAGGATTTCCAGGATCAGCGCCCACACCGGCATGGAAGCCTTCGCCGCCGTGTCCGCCTTGATGCCGTTCATCAGTGCACTGTTGACATGAGCATACAGTTTCCGGTGGAAGCTGTCACGGATATTGGACTGCAGTACGATATCCTTGGAAACGCTTTCCACACTCAGATTCCAGATCTTGCCATTGTTGGAACCGCCCAGCATCTGGTCGTTGCCAGCCGCAGCCGTTTCTCTCGGCAGGAAGTAAGCCGACGATTTCACAGAGTCTGTCATCATGAAGCCCTTCCAGCCCCACTCCTTGCGCAGGATATTGATCATCAGGTTCTTGGATGCGCCGACATGGGTGCAGCCGATACGGTTGAAAGCGCTCATGAAGCCCTTGATCCCACCGTCCCGGATGCCGATGTAGAAGCCGCGGAGTTCGTTTTCACGGGCCGCCTGTTCATTGAGGAATACGGCAAGACCGTCACGGTTGGTTTCCTGGTCATTGAAAGCAAAATGCTTTACATTGGTCACCATGCCGTATATGTTCAGGGCCCGATGAACATAGGCACCGGTCAGACCGGTCAGAATGGGATCTTCGGAATAGTAGCAGATGTTGCGGCCGTTGTACGGCGTGCGGTGCAGGTTCATACCCGGGGCGAACCAGACCTGATAGCCTGTCCACAGGCCATCGTTGGCCACCAGTCTGCCCATTTCATACTGCAGCAGCGGCGAGAAGGTGGCTGCAATCACAGGACCCGCGGCATAGACATCGGTATAGTGCTTATAGGCCGGATCATCTTCTGCAACCTCATACAGTGTGCCCTTGGTGCGCTGGCCAATGAAGCCAATGATGCCCAGGGGGGAATCGGTACGGGATTCCACAGGGAATGTGATCTCCTCGATTTCCTCGAGGTAGGCGATATACTGGTTGATCAGATCCTGGAGGGACATTTCGTCCAGCACCTTTTCATACAGCGGATCATCATAGTCCAGTCCGATCAGCTGCGCGGCAGATACTCCGTTCTTCGCTTCGTAGGTAAAGGCCGCCGGTCCGGTATAGCTGGTCATTTCGGTTTCCAGGTTGTAGGTTTCATTCCGCAGCATGAAAACCATTTCTTCGGTTGCCGTCAGGGTATCCAGACTCTTGGGGAAGGTGTTCAGCCAGTCATTACGGGAGAGATACGTCACATCAATGCCGTAGGAATTCAGGTCCGCCTGGTCCAGCTGGTTCTGAACGGTGGTGCCGTTGGATTCATGCCTGTACAGGTCCGCGCCGACAGTCAGCATGGTGGATGTACCGGTGGATGCCACGTTCACACCCATGCCCTGCATGGCTGCGTTCAGTGCATCGTGGGCACCATTGCCCGTTGCAAAATAGTAATCTCCGGCTTCCAGCACCCATGAACCGTTCACACCGTCATGGGAATAGGTCCTGTCATAGGTGTAGAAGTCTTCTGCATTGAAGGTAATTATGATTTCTTCGCTCTCGCCGGGATTCAGCAGAACGGTCTGGGTGAAATCCTTTTCCTGGGCTTCGCCGGTTTTGGCATAACCGATCAGCTGAATGGCACTCTTTTCCACATGGTTTTCCCGGTCCCGCTGGGTATAAGGAACGGATACATACAGCTGCACGGCATGCTTGGCCGCCACAGAACCGGTGTTGGTCACCTTCACGGTGGCGGTGGAAGACGATGCACAGGTCCAGTCGACGGAAAGGTCAGTGATCTCTTCCCGGAACGTGGAACCTTCCACGCCCCAGCCGAAGGGATAACTGACTTCCGTGTCATAATTCCAGGATGCACCGTTCACACTCTGTCCCTTTGCGGCCTTGGAGGCATTGCCCTGCTGGTACACGGTGTCAAAGTAACGGGTTTCATAGTATTTATAGCCTGTATAAATGCCCTCCAGTTCTGCCAGATACCAGGAAGAACGCAGAGCATTGTTGTTGGTGGTTTCAATATCCGCCGCATTGGCGAACACATAGATGCCGTAGTTCCGGGCCGCAGGGCTCAGTGCAGAATTGACGGCAAAGGTATCCGGCAGGTGACCACTCGGAAGCACTGCACCGGAAAGCAGTCTGGCAATGCCGTAGGTGCCGTATGCACCGGGATTGCCGATCCACAGGATGCTGTCCACGGCATCATCCTGCTTGAGTTCTTCAATCTCCATGGCTGTGCCTGAGTTCAGGAGCACCACACTCTTGCCAAAACCCTGGCCTTTTACCCAGTTCACCAGGTCCCGTTCTTCATTGGACAGGGAGAGAATATTCCCGGTGGGCGACTGGGTGAATTCCTCGGGCTTGCTCATGCCATTCTGGCCGGGATAAAAACAGCAGGATTCGCCTGCGTCACGGCCCAGCACGATAATGGCCGCATCCTTGTAGTTTTCCAGCAGAGATGCATCATATTCCGAAACAGGCACTTCACTCACGGCCGCACCCGCATCTTCGTAGGAATTGACCACGTTTCCGCCGGAAGCACGGGTCGGGGCATAAGTGGACGCTTTGTCCTGATAGAATTTCACCATGGCCGGGTTCACGGAGAAGCCTTCCTTCGCGAGGGCATCGGAAAGCGTCACGGCCTGGGAAGTCTGAATCAGTTCGCCCATGGAACCGCCGAACTGCATTTTTTCTCCGCTGCGCATCCCGAACAGAGTCACGGCTTTGCCTTCGATGGCCGGCAGTCCCTTGAGGGCTACACTGCCCTCCGCGGATGCGCGGGTGCCAAAGGCGATTTCTGCGTCGACCAGTTCCGATGCACGGGTATAGTCGGACTGGTAACGATAATCCGCCGGGTCCTTCGTACGCGTAATGCCGGTGGCAGCCGTGCCCAGCAGTTCATCCACTTTGCCGGCCCAGACATTTGCCACGCTGAACACCACATTGAACACGACAGCCAGCGCAAGACATACACTGGCCAGGCCCCTGAACAGGCGTTTCTTTTTCATGGTGATCTTCCTTTCTCATTTCTTGCTTTATGGGCTGATTACAGCCATTTACAACATTCACATCCTGTAATGTACACAAAAAAAGAAACCAGCGCAACCACTCTGGCACAAACGACCGATTTCTGGCACAAACAACCTTCGTCATGCATCCCCGGAGCCTGATCCGGGATCATGAAAAAAAGACTGTGAAGAATCTTCCGATTTCACAGTCTGCTGCCGAAAATCTGCGCTTTATACTTCCGGATCGGCTTCCTTCTGAAAGACCAGGCCGCTGGAAACATCCCGGATATGGGCCGCATCATTGAAAAGCT
>ONVN01000016.1 GCA_900321295.1 uncultured Eubacteriales bacterium | reverse complement strand
TCCGAGCATCCCTTCTTCCTGGAAAGCCGGAAGAGCCGGGACAATCCTTACCGCGACTGGTATATCTGGCGCGACGGCAGGGACGGCGGAGCCCCCAACAACTGGGGATCCTGTTTCTCCGGCAGCGCGTGGCAGTATGATGAGGCGACGGATCAGTATTATCTTCACCTGTTTGCTCCACAGCAGCCCGACCTCAACTGGGCAAACCCAAAGGTCAGGGACGCGGTCTTTGAGATGATGACCTGGTGGTGCGAAAAAGGAATCGATGGTTTCCGCATGGATGTCATCGGCATGATCGGCAAGGAAAACGATCAGGATGGAGAAGTTCCGTCGGGCGGCCTCTACGGAAGCTTTGAAAAGTCCTGCATGCATACGGACACGACGCACCGCTATATCCGGGAAATGCGGGAGCGTGTGCTGGACCGGTTTGACCTTCTCACTGTGGGTGAGGCAGGCGGCACCGTGGAACAGGCGGTGCGCTATGCATCCCTGGATGAAAAGGAACTGAACATGATCTTTTCCTTTGAGCATAACGATGCGCTCAATGACGGCACCGTACTGGGAAAATGGAGCGATCACGGAGCCCCGCTTGCCGAAGTGCGGGAAATCCTCAACCGGTGGCAGCTCTCCCTTATCGGCCGGGCCTGGAACAGCGTGTACCTGAGCAACCATGACCAGCCGCGCCAGGTCAGCCGGTACGGCAATGACAGCCCGCTGTATCGGGTCCGCAGCGCAAAGATGCTGGGAACACTGATTCACCTGATGCATGGGACACCGTATATCTACAACGGCGAAGAGCTCGGCATGACGAACATCTATTTTACCCGGCTTGATCAGTACAGGGATGTGGAAGTGTTCAATGCCTGGAAGCAGTGGGTGGAATCCGGCTGGGTTCATCCGGAGGACATGCTGCGTTACTTTGCCAAAATCAGCAGGGATAACGCACGTACACCCATGCAGTGGAATCATGACAAAAATGCCGGCTTTACAACCGGGACACCCTGGATTGAGGTCAATCGGAATTATCTGGAAATCAATGCGGAAGACGAGGTCCGGGATCCTGACAGTGTGTATCACTATTACCGGAGGCTGATCGAACTGCGCCACCGACAGGATGTGGTGGTGTACGGCAGTTTCGTTCCCCTGCTGGAAGACGACCCGTGGATCTATGCCTACAGAAGGGAACTCGGGGAAAAGGTCCTGACGGTCTTCTGCAACTGGACGGAAAGGACGGCTCCCTGTCCGCTTCTGGACGAAACGCCCGGAGAGATTGTGCTGTCCAACTATGCGCAGCATAAGAAAGGTACTCTGCAGCCTTATGAGGCGATGGTCTTTCTCCGGGAAAGCAGCTGATGGAAAATAGACGCAGGCATGAACGTTCGTCATGCCTGCTTTTTATGACATAAAACAGATATTGAGAAAAAACATGCCGAAACAGGTGGAAAATTGGACAGAAAAAAGTCAAAAAATGGCAAACAAGGGCTGCGACGGCAAGAAACGGCCAAATAAGAGCACGAAATGAGAAAAAAGACCCTTTAAAACCACGATCGTTCGGATTATAATGCAATCAACGAGCACAGCCGTTGAGCATGTGTTTCAAAAGTTTACATCTGAACAGTAGGAGGTTTTCGTATGAAGAAGTTTTTGTCTCTTTTTCTTGCACTGGCAATGATCGCTTCTCTGCTTCCTGCCGCTCTGGCAGACGGCGCACTTGAGCCGATCACCCTGACTGTTTTCCGCGGCGATCCCGGCGATCAGCCTGCTGATGACAACAAGATCTACAAGCTGATTGAAGAAGAATTCGGCGTCAAGTTCGAGTTCGAATTCCTGGCTGGCGACCTGGATGAAACCCTGGGTCTCAAGATTGCCAACGAAGATTATCCGGATCTCTTCGACGGCGGCAACAGCGCTGACCTGATCATCAACAACGGTGCGCTGATCAACCTCCTGGACTACGTCAGCCCTGAAAAGACCCCCCGTCTCTGGGCTCACATTGAACGCCAGAAGGCCCGCGTCATTGAAAAGGATGCGGACGGCAACGACGTTCTGTACATCATCCCGAACTATGGTCTCACCTATGGCGACCAGATCGTCAACGAAGTGAACGGCCCCGCCTTCTTCGTGCAGAAGCAAGTGCTGGCCTGGGCCGGTTATCCCCAGATCCACACCCTGAACGAATATTTCGACCTGATCGAAAAATTCCTGGCTGCCAATCCCACCGATGAAAACGGCGCTCCCTACATCGG
>ONVN01000021.1 GCA_900321295.1 uncultured Eubacteriales bacterium | reverse complement strand
TTCCATGCCGCTCTGCATGCCCCGCAGAAGGTAGCCGTGGGAAACCGAAGCGATCATTTCATCGAGGGTTGAGGTGCCGGAGTCAAAGAGGGTGTTCGTCATGCGGGTATAGGCTTTGTGCTCGAAATTCTGGCGCTTGCCGTTGCCGGTGGGCTCCGTGCCCAGGCGCAGGGCCGACAGGGCATCACAGATGCCGGCACGCAGGATACCGTTCTCGATCTCGGTCACATCGCCGGCCAGGACACCTTCATCGTCAAAGGCATAGCTGGTGACGTTCTCGGCGCATTTTGCACCTTCATGCATGGTGACAAGATCCGAGCCGACGCGCTTGCCGATATAGCTGCTGCCGAGCGCGCGGTGCTTGACGAACATGTCCATTTCCACGCCGTGTCCGAAGGCTTCGTGGGCGATCAGGCCGGTGACCTCGGGCGAGGTAATGACATCGTATTCGCCGGGCGTGATGCGTTCGGCGCGGAGCAGGTCATGGATGATTTCCAGGGCTTCGTCCAGCTTGTCCGCGAGCCCCTCGAAAATCTCGGGCCCTTTGCGGCCGGAGACCGCGACGTGCGTATAGACGCTTTTTCCCTCATCAAAGGCAAAGGGGACAATGGAGCCTTCGGAATAGACATAGCTCTGCCGGAGATCGCGCTTTGATGTCAGGAACATCTTCGAGATGTGGGTGGACTGGGCGGAAACCTGGCATTCGACCAGATGCTCGCCCTTTTCCATGGCCCGATCGGAGAGCTCCTGGAGACTCCGGATCAGGGTTTCCTGGTCCGTGTCCTCCGGAAGTTGGCCGGTCGGGAATTCCACAAAGAGATTGCAGGACTCATCGGGAAGCACCGGCGTGGCATAGGGCTGGGTCTTTGTGAGGGAAAGGAGGTCGCGCTGAGCGCGGAAGGCCTCCATGGCCTCCTTCGCGATCTGCTCCGGGCAGCCGGGGTCAAACTGGTTGAAGGCATACTCGCCGTAGAGACCGTCCCTGCAGGTACGGATGACACAGCCGCGCTCGGTGGTCATGGTGCTGTTGGTGACCGCCTTGCTTCTCTGGCCGATGGCAATGCGCCAGCCTACGGAGTCCGTGCAGAGGATGCTGACATAGTCAAAAGACGCGCCAAGCAGCGAGACGACCTGTTTCATGCACGGCGCAATGGATTGCAGATAGGATGAAAATGGGGCGTTCATCATATGATCCTTCCTTTGGTTCTTTGAGCCTTGGTATCCCATAGAATACAGGATCAGTCGGAAATTGGCAAGAAGAAACAGAAAAAACAGCCGGCCCTGCTGTGCAGGGAACGGCTGGAGGTAATTTCGGGGCACGGATCAGGAGAAGCAGTTTCCGCCGAACAGTCCGCAGAGGATCTCGGAGAGTTCCTCCGGGGAGGTATGGCACCCGCACAGGGCATAGCGCTTGACCACGCCCGTGATTCCGCCGGCATAGAAGTCCGCGGCGTACTGACGCTGAGCGTCCGGCATCGTCTCAAGAAAGCAGGGACACGCGGACAGCGCATCGTGGATGCTGTCATAGAGCAGATATTCGATGTGATTTTCCACCAGCATCCGGAGAAATTCCCGGTGGCTGGTGATGTATGCGCTGTATCCCCGGCAGAGATGGGAAAGGCCGGAATCGCAGGGATCGTCCTCCCGGTCCGGTGCATAGCCGTACTGCTCCTGCAGGGTAAAGGTGACAACATTGTCGCGGGAGGTAAAAAGCGTATAGAACGTCTGGCGCGAGATCCCGGCTGTTTTGCACAGCTCGCTGATGGAAATGTCCTGATAGGGCTTTTCTTCAATGAGCCGCATGAGGGCCCGGGCGATCTGGCGCTGCGAGGCCAGGGCTACCTTGTTGTTGCCGCAATACATGGTCTGCCTCCAGGGAAAGATTGAAACGCAGGCTCTCTCAGGTGGCCTGCTGTTTTTTTCGTTCAGAGTCTATCCCAAAGCTTGACAATTGTCAAGGTTGGGTGTATGCTTCGGGCACAACCTTGACAGTTGTCAAGGTTACTGAAACGATGCGCCGGCCCTGCATGCAGACACCGGCGCAGATTCCAGGAGGGAAAAAACATGTCCGTAATGCCGGTTTATCATATGGTGGTTCTGCCCGGTGCGCATGTCTACCTGCGCACTTCCGATGTTGAAACCATGACACAGAAACATCCTGCAGCAGGCGACCGGATGACCTTTGTCCTGATGAAGGAAGAGACGCCCCGGGAGAAAATGACCCCTGACAGCTTCTATCCCATCGGTGCTTCCGGAAGAGTCACGGAAGTCAATGCAGCCGGATACCTGGCGGTTTTTGTCGAAAACCGCGTGAACATTGACGAAATCGCCGTTCTGCCCAGCCATACGCTCTCCCTGAGCGTGTCGAGGCGGCCGGAAACGGAGGACCTGCGGAAAGAGGAGGCGGCCGAGCGCCTTGAACAGGTCAAAAAGCGGATCATTGATTTTGCAGAACCCTACCAGTGGGGACAGATGGTCCGGGTACAGGCCCAGAGGTGGGATACCCTGTGGGATGTTGCCTGTGCCATCTCCCCGTGGATTTCCGCAGGCACGGAGGAACGGTATGCCCTGCTGGAGCAGGACAGCCAGCAGGCGCGCTTTGACATGACCGAAAAGCTGGTTCTGGAGAACCTGGAACTGATGCGGATTCATACGGAAGCGGAAAGTGCCCAGGAGGAAGACTATCAGAAACTGTACCGCGAGTCGGCCATCAAAAAGCAGATGGAATATCTGCAGAAAGAGCTGGACGGCATGCATCCGGAGGAGGTTTCGGATGTGCGGCGTCTCGAGCTTCTTCTGGACGAGGCCGGCATGAACGAAGCCGCCCGGCGGGAAGGCCGGCGGGTGCTGACACGCCTGAAGAACGAAGGCGGACAGGGACCGGAAGCGGGAATCCTGACCGACTATCTGGAACTGCTGACCTCCCTTCCCTGGAAGAAGGAGGCACCGAAACCGATTTCGCTTCAGGAAGCCCGGGATGTGCTGGACCGGGACCATTCCGGCCTTGAAAAAGTGAAGAAACGCATTGTGCAGCAGCTCGCCGTCATGACGCTGCGCGGGGCACAGTCCGGTTCCATCCTGTGCTTTGTCGGTGCACCGGGTACCGGAAAAACCAGCATCGGTCAGAGCATTGCCAGGGCCCTTGGGCGGGAATACGTCCGCGTGAGCCTTGGCGGTGTGCGGGATGAAGCGGATATCCGGGGACACCGGAGAACGTATATCGGTTCGATGCCGGGGCGGATTCTCGACGGAATCCACAAGTGCGGGGTTTCCAATCCGGTGATGGTGCTCGATGAGATTGACAAGCTGAGCGCAAGCTATGCAGGTGACCCTGCCAGCGCGCTCCTTGAGGTGCTCGATCCCGAACAGAATGCCGCCTTCACGGACCATTATCTGAACGTGCCGTTTGATCTGTCGGATGTGCTGTTTATCTGTACGGCCAATACCCTCGACACCATTCCGGAGCCGCTGCTGAACCGCATGGAAGTGATTCCGTTTGAAGGCTATACGCCTCTGGAAAAGATGCGGATTGCCCGGGAGCATCTGCTGCCCAGGGCCATGGAGGCGGTCGGAATCGCGGAGGATGCCCTGCAGGTGACGGACGGTGCGCTGGAAAAGGTGATTTCCGGATATACCCGGGAGGCCGGCGTACGGGGACTCAAGAAGCGGATGGACCAGATCTGCCGCACGGCAGCGGTGGAGATGGTGGAGCATCCGGGAGAAAAAGTGGAGGTTACGGAGGAAAACCTGCAGACCTTCATGGACCGCCAGCCGCTGCACCGGAGATCCGTGCCGGAGGAAAGCCGGCCCGGCATTGTGACAGGACTGGCCTGGACAAGCGTGGGCGGCGAAATCCTGTATATTCAGTCCCTGCTGACGCGGGGCAGCGGAAAGATGACAATTACCGGCCAGCTGGGCGACGTCATGAAGGAATCCGCGCAGATTGCGGTTTCCCTGGTGAAATCCCTCTTCCCGGACCGGGCGGAAGTCTTCCAGGACCATGACCTGCATATCCATGTTCCGGACGGGGCAACCCCCAAGGACGGGCCGAGTGCAGGCATCACCCTGACCTGTGCCCTGGCATCCCTGGTGACGGGCACGCCGGTACGGCCGGATATTGCGATGACGGGAGAGGTCAGCCTGCAGGGGGATGTCAACCCGATCGGCGGACTGCCGGAAAAGCTGATGGCAGCGCAGCGGAGCGGGGTGAAAACCGTCTTCATTCCGAAGGAAAACGAAGAAGACCTGCAGGATGTGCCGGAGGAAATCCGCAGGGAACTGACCATTCTTCCGGCGGGGTCGGTGGAGGAAGTGCTTCGGACACTGGACATCCGGCCGGAGAACGGCATGGCGAAGGCAGGCTGAGCCTGCAGTCTGTCCGGAGGGGTATCGGAAAAAACCGGTGCCCCTTTTTACGGCCTCCGGTCTGCAGGCGAACGGGAAAAAGCGGTCCTGGATCGGTCCCTTTCCCATGAAAAGGGGCGGACACCTGGCAGTCCCTGCCAATGAAAACAAACAAAAGACAACAAAACCTATTGACTTTGCTTCTTTTATGACATAAATTGCTTTTCGTCATACGAAGCCCGCAGGAAATATCCGCTGGGATAACCGAAGGAGTAACACTCTCAGGTGCCGCATGAGCGGCAGGACTGCTGGCTGATGACACTCTGGAGAATCCCGGCCACGCCGGGTGCCGAAGGTGCAAAGCCCTGACCGGGCTAATCTCTCAGGCAAAAGGACAGAGAAGACGATCTGTTTTCCTGATGTACAATCGTTCTGCAATCCTGTCGCTGAGAGAGTTCACTTCGGTGGACTCTTCTTTTATTTTCGGAAAGGATCGTGACCCTATGAACAATCTTGCACAGAGTATTGCTTCCATCAACGATGCGGTCAACAGTGTGGTCTGGGGTGTTCCCGCTCTGGTACTGCTCATCGGTACCGGTATTCTCATGACGGTGCTGACCCGCTTTTTCCAGTTCACCCGCTTTGGACACATGTGGAAAAATACCATTGGCGGGCTGTTCAGCAAAAAGAGCATCCGCAAAAGCCATGACAGGCATTCGATTTCCCAGTTCCAGGCGCTGTGCACGGCGCTCTCCGCCACGATCGGCACGGGCAATATTGCAGGCGTGGCCTATGCCATCACCATGGGCGGCCCCGGTGCGGTTTTCTGGATGTGGATTGCTGCGATCGTGGGCATGATGACCAACTATTCGGAAAACGTGCTGGGCATTTACTTCCGCCGCAGGAACCAGAAGGGTGAGTGGAGCGGCGGTGCGATGTACTATCTCAAAGACGGCGTCGGCTCCATGAAGTACGGCAAGGTGATCGGCCCGGTCCTGGCGGTCCTGTTCTCCCTGTTTGCCGTCGTGGCGTCCTTCGGCATCGGCAATATGGGCCAGGTGGCTTCCATTACGGAAAGCATCAACACCCTGGTGAAGGGCGATACCTCGGTGGTGAACATCGTCACAGCCGTGGTGGTGATTGTGCTGCTGGCACTCGTCATCATCGGCGGTCTCCGGCGCATTGCCACCACCAACGAGCGCATCGTGCCTTTTATGGCGGTCTTCTTTATCCTGGGCTCCCTGATCATCATCTTCATGAACATCAGCAAGGTGCCGGCCGCTTTCGGGGCGATTTTCAAAGGTGCTTTCAATTTCAAGTCCGCAGCCGGCGGTGTGGGCGGCGCCATCATTGCAAAGGCTATGACCTGGGGCTTCAAGCGCGGTGTTTTCTCCAATGAAGCAGGCCTGGGCTGCTCCGTCATGGTGCACTCCGCTTCCAACGTGAAGGAACCGGTTGTGCAGGGCCTGTGGGGTATTTTCGAAGTGTTTGCGGATACCATCATTGTGTGCACCTGCACGGCGCTGGTAATTCTGACGTCCGGTGTTGTGGATATGGAAACCGGCGCGTCCATTTCCGGTGCTTCCAAGCTCGGCCTGGCCACGGAAGCTTTCACGAAGAGCTTCGGCACCTTCGGCGGCATTTTCCTGGCGGTGGCCGTGTCCCTGTTTGCCTTTACCACAATTCTGGGCTGGAGCTATTACGGCACCAAAGCCTGGGAATACCTGTTCGGCACCCGTTCCACCCTGGCCTACAAGATTCTCTTTATCGGCATGGTGGCGGTCAGCGCGACCATCGATGTGTCCCTGGCCATTGACCTGAGCGATACGTTCAACGGCCTCATGGCGATCCCCAACCTGATCGGCGTTGTCTGCCTGAGCGGGCTGGTGGTCAGGATCACCAGGAACTATTCCGACCGCAAAATCACCGGGGAACAGCCCGGGCTGGAACCCATGTATTCGGCTTTCCCGGAAATTCAGAAAGAGCAGGAAGCCAGAACGGACGACGAGTAATTCCCGCGGACGATATAGGGGGAACGTGCAGAAAGCGTGTTCCCTTTTTCAGATCCAAAAACACCGCTGTCCCGGGTGCGGGGCAGCGGTGCGGTGTTTCCGGAGGAATCAGTAGTTCTCGGCGCGGACTTCAAAATAGCTCTGGGGATGATTGCAGACGGGGCAGACATCGGGGGCAGAAGTGCCGACGACAACATGTCCGCAGTTGCGGCATTCCCAGATGGTCACGCCGGCCTTTTTGAACACTTCCATGGCCTCAATGTTGGCCAGAAGCTTGCGGTAGCGCTCCTCGTGCATCTTTTCAATGGCGCCGACACCGCGGAACTGTTCGGCCAGGTCGTGGAAACCTTCCTCGTCGGCCTCCCGGGCCATGCGCTCGTACATATCGGTCCACTCAGCGTTTTCACCCTCGGCAGCATGCAGCAGGTTTTCCTCGGTGGTGCCGACACCGCCCAGTGCCTTGAACCAGAGCTTGGCGTGCTCCTTCTCGTTGTCGGCGGTGTGCAGGAAGAGCGCAGCGATCTGTTCATAGCCGGCCTTTTTGGCGACTGAGGCGAAATAGGTGTACTTGTTCCTTGCCATGGATTCTCCGGCGAAGGCTTCCAGCAGGTTCTTTTCGGTTTTGGTACCGGCGTAGCGGTTGGACATAGCAGTATTCCTCCATCTGTGTCTTTGATTTCTGTCTGCAGTATCTTGCTGTACGGACAGCCTGTTTGTATAATAGCATCATCTGAGACGGAAATATAGGACAATCAGATCATATTTTGGTAAGATTGGAGCAGATCGCATGCCGGAGAAAGAGGCACGGAAGGCAGATGTCCTGCCGGTTCACTACAACCAGGGAAATTACCCTGCGTTTCTCGGTCAGGAGGAGCTTTCGGAACTGGTGCATTTCCGGACGCTGCCGCACTGGCATGAGGAATTTGAATTCCTGCGGGTCATTTCGGGACGTATGCTGCACGAGATCAACGGGGTGTCCGTGAAACTCGCGGAAGGGGATGTCCTGTTTGTCAATGTCCGGCAGATGCACAGGAGCAAGCGGGCGCGGGAAAACGGAAAACCGGTGCGGTGTGTTTTCCAGATCCTGCAGTTTCATCCCTCGGCGCTCTATGGTGATATTCTTCTTGCGCGCAGCACGGTGCTCCCTCTGATGAAGAACCGGAAATTCAGTCACCTGCACATTCCCTCGGACCATCCGGAAATCCGGGTATGGCATGAACTCCTGGACCTGTGCTTCCGCTTTGCCGCGGACGGAGAGGTGGGGCGGGATCTTGCGCTGACCGGCGCCATGTACATGCTCCTGTCCCTCCTCCGGAAGGAGTACAGCCGCGGCGTGCGGGAAACGGAGGGCATGCAGGACCGGGCGGAACTCCTGGATGTCCGGCGGATGCTGTCCTTTATCTTCCAGAACTATGCCCGGAAGATCGGCCTTCAGGAGATTGCGGGGGTGATTCCGACCAGCCGCAGCCGCTGTACACGCCTCTTCCGGAAATACATGGACCATACGCCGGCTGAGTTTCTGAATCTGTACCGGCTGCAGACCGCCGCGGAAAAACTGCTGGAAACCGGAGATCCGATTGCGGACATTGCGGCTGCCTGCGGATTTTCCGACCAGAGCTATTTCGGCAAGGCCTTTCAGAAGGTTTACCGGATGAGTCCGGGAAAATACAGGGCACTGCAGAAAAGGCAGCCTTCCGTGCTTCCGCATGATCTGCGGGAAAGCTGAGGCAGCACAGGAAAACGGCATCAACAGAAAAAGCGTTCTGCAGGGGAGTGGATCCCTGCGGAACGCTTTTTCCAATGCCCGGAATCAGGCGGCCTTTTTCTTCGGCGCGGCGTTCTCGGGCGTGATTTCGCCGGCTTTCAGGAGGGCTGTCTTGGTGATGACGGGGCCTGTGAGTTCATAGATCAGAGTTCCGGCCAGAACAACGGCGTTGATGATGGCGCCGTATTCCGGCAGGTCCTGCATGGCCAGACGCGCCATGCCGATGGCCACACCGGCCTGCGGGATAAGGGTCAGGCCAAGGTAGCGGACGATGTTGCGGTCGCACTTCTCCACCACCGCGCCGAGGGTTGCGCCGAGCACCTTGCCCGCGACACGGGCCAGCACATAGGTGACACCGACCAGCCCGACGGTGGTGAGGACGGAGAAGTCCAGGCCGGCACCGCTGAGCACAAAGAAGAGCATGAACAGGGGCGGCGTGAAGCGGTCGCACTGTTCAAGCATGGCGTCACTGCCCTGGGACAGATTGACCAGTGCGGCACCGATCATCATGCAGACCAGCAGGCTGGACAGGTTCAGGACGTTGGTGGCGGAGAGGCCGACACCGAGGAAGACGGCGCACAGCGTAAGCGCCAGTTTGTTGCCGCGGCTGTGGAAGAAGCGGAGGACAAAGGCCAGAAGGAATCCGATGGCAAGGCCCAGGAGCAGCGACAGGATAATCTGCAGGAGGGGCATGAGCAGCAGGGAAACCACATTCAGTTCCACGCCTTTTTTGTCCAGGGAAATGGCCAGGTTGGAGAGCACGGCATACAGAATCAGGCCGGTGGCGTCATCCATGGCGACCACGGGGAGAAGCATGGAGCAGACAGGGCCCTTGGCTTTGTACTGGCGGATGACCATGAGCGTGGCGGCCGGGGCTGTGGCAGCGGCAATGGCGGCCAGGGTCAGGGACACCGGAAGCGGCTGGCCCAGCGCATTGAGGGCAAGAAAGACCACCAGGGAAGCAAATGCGCTCTCAAAGCAGGTGATGACAATGGGCTTGACCCCGATGTTCTTCAGGTAGCTCAGTTTGAATTCCGCACCGATGGAGTAGGCGATAAAGCCCAGGGCAACATCGGAGATGATGCTCAGGGAAGAGGTCGTGGTGACGTCGAGCACCCCGAAGACCGGGCCCAGGAGCACACCGGCGACAAGATAGGCGGTGACATTGGGAAGCCGGACATAGCGGACAAGACGACTCATGAAGAGACCGGCTGCCATGGCAATGGCCAGTGCGAGCAGGGGAAACTGGTTCATCGTTTCTTTTCCACTCCTTCCACAAAGGACAGGGGCAGGGCAAAGGCGACGCCGGAGTCGGGGGTATGCAGGCCGCCGGTGACAGAGTTGATGATCTCCATCATTTCCGGGAGCTGCTCATCCTTGAGCACACAGAAAAAGGTCTTGGAATGCTTGCGTTCGGGATTGAAGAGCTGGCGCAGGACGCCGGTCATGGGGAAGTCCACGTCATTGTCATCCAGCACACGCATCATGCCGGTGGAATCGAGTACCGTAGCACCTCCGATTTTCTTTTCGAGCATACGGGAAAAGATTTCGTCAAGATATTCTGTACGGTTCAGGACCATAACAAAAAGCTGCATAAGCTGCCTCCAATCAGATGTATTTTGGGTAGGCCCCTATTATAGCGCGAATTATGCTTTTGTTAAGCGGAATTCGGGAGAAAGAACGGGGGAAAACAGAAAAAACGGAAGGTCCGAAGACCTTCCGGGAAAAGAAAGATACAGGGGTGTCAGCAGCAGGCGGCGGCAGCGTACGGACGGCGCAGCGGGACATTCAGGGAGAGACAGCGGAGCGTCCAGATCTCCCGGAAGGGAACCGGCGTATCCCCGAGGAGAAGGATTTCGTCCGAGGGGGAAATGCTGCGCAGGACACCGGTCAGGGTGACATAGTCTCCCTGGCCCCAGCGGTCGTCCGTGTCGGGAAGATCGTTGGGAACAAAATAGCAGACGGTGAGCACGGCCTGCACCCGGAAGGCTGTCCGGCTGTCCGGACAGAGCCGGGCGAGCTTGGCGAGCTGCTTTCCGAGCTTTTCCTCGCTCTCCGGTGTGTGCACCCGCCGGGGTTCATACTGCCGGCGCTTCCGGCGGATGGCATCGCTGTAGCCATCAAGGGCATCATAGGGCTGGAAAAGCTTGGCACGCTTTTCGGAGGGCATGGCAGGGTGCCGCAGGGAAAACGCGTCATGCAGGTGGACAGGGCGGCAGGCGTCTGCCAGATCGGCATAGTTTCTTGGAAGCGACGGACTGGTCGCAATGCGCCAGGCAAGCTGCATGGGAGTCTCCTTTCTTCGGGGCGTCCGGCCCTCAGGCCTGATGTCCGCCGATCTGCTGGTTCCGTTCGCGCCCGGTGGCGCCGGGCACAAAATCGGTGCCCTTGAGAATGGTGTTGAGCCCGTGCTTTCCGCGCAGTTCGAGGACGGTTTCCTGGAGCTGGCGCTCCTTCTCCTGGGTCTCATAGTCCGTAAAGAAATCCAGCTGGCGCAGATCCTGCGCGGACTGAACGTTTTCCGCGGCAATTCCCAGGCGCCGGATGAGCAGCTGGGGCGGGACATCGCTTTCAAAACGCCGGGCCAGCAGTTCACGGATCTGGCTGCTGGAGGCGGAGGGCGAGAGCAGGTGTACGGTGGCAACCGTATGGGGTGGAATGAGGCGGCCGTAGAAATCCATGAACAGCGGACCGTGATAGAGCCCCCGGTCAACGGATTCGTGGTCGTAGCAGACATAGAAGACAAAGGTTCTGGCGACCAGGCCGCGGGCGGTGAGGTCATAGGCGACTTTTTCCGCCATTTCCCGGAAAACGGCCAGCGCTTCGTGGAAGTGATAGGGCCGGGAAAGGACCTGTCCGACACTGCGTGAGCGGGAGGAAGGCCGGTAGGCCTTGATTTCTTCCATGGTGCATCTTTCCTGGCCCCAGGCATGGTCGATCAGCAGCTCGGCATTGACCCCGAAGAGGGAGTAAAGCATTTCTTCATTCTGCAGGGACATGCGGGCGATATCCCCCATGGTGAACATGTCGTGGGCATAGAGCCGGCGGGAGGTGCCGGCGGCGACCATCCAGAAATCGGTGATCGGTACATGCGGCCAGAGGAGGCGGCAGTAACTTTTTTCATCGAGCTCGGCAATCCGCACACCGTCCCGGTCGGGAGGGGATTTTTTGGCCACGATATCCATGGCCACCTTGGCCAGATAAAGGTTTGTGCCGATGCCCACCGTGGCGGTGATGCCGGTTGTTTTCAGAACATCCCGGATGAGGGTCATGGCCAGGGCATGGGCGGAACCCCGGTAGAGATGCAGATAGGGAGCGGCATGGATAAAACATTCATCAATGGAATAGACGTGGATATCCTCCTGGGAAATGTAGCGGAGATAGATGCCGTAGATTTCGGCGGAGGTGTCCAGATACAGCTGCATGCGCGGCTGCGCGACAATATAGGCAATCTGCCGTCGTTCCCGGGCTTCAGCCTCCCGGATGGCACGACGGGCTTCAAACAGACGGGGACGGGAAGGCACGCCACGGGCCTTGAGGGCCGGAGAAACGGCCAGGCAGATGGTCTGGTCGGTGCGGCTTTCGTCGGCAACCAGCAGATTGGCCTTCAGGGGATCCAGACCGCGTGCAACACATTCCACCGAGGCATAATAGGATTTGAGATCAATACAGATATACATGTCCGGCATGCGGATACCCCCTTCCTGCCGGTTTGGAAATGGACAGAAGCATTTATCCGGTCTGCCGGCTTATTTACAGGACACGGCCGAAAACCGTCAGGGCATCGCCCTCGTGGATGTGAATCGGGCGGTAGGCAGGATTCAGGGAGACCAGGGAGATATCCCGGACCGGATATCCGCTGCCGGAAAAATCATCCAGGGCAGGGTCCGGGGGAAGCAGACGTTCCCCGTACTGCTTGACATAACCTTCTCCGTTCA
>ONVN01000397.1 GCA_900321295.1 uncultured Eubacteriales bacterium | reverse complement strand
CGCGAAGATCAGCCTTTGCGCCAAATTTGCTCTCAAGCTTGTTCTTTACAACATCCAGATGCATTTCACCCAGACCAGACAGCAAGGTTTCGGTGGTTTCGGCGTTCTTTTCAAGACGCAGGCTGGGATCTTCCTCAATAAGACGGTTCAGTCCGGAGAAGACTTTATCTTCATCACCCTGCTTGGTTGCATAAACTGCCTTGGAAATGCATGCAATCGGATATTCAAGCGCAGGATATTGGATCGGGTTAGCCTGATCACAAAGTGTATCGCCTGTAGAAGTGAACTGAAGCTTGGCAAGGGCACCAATATCACCGGCATGCAGCAACTGCTTTGCAATCTGCTTCTTCCCGCGGAGGATATACATACCGGAGCTCTTTTCAGTCTTGTCCTTGTTGACATTATACAGCGTAGTAGCAGACGTCAGCTTGCCAGAGAAAATACGGAAAAGTGATAGTTTGCCAACGTACGGGTCAGCGATCGTCTTGAAGATAAAAGCGGAGAAAGGCTCGTCATCGCTGGTTGTACGTACAATTTCTTCGCCATTCTTGGGATTCACACCCTTGTGCTCGAGACCAAGATGTCCAGGAGAAGGAAGATACTGTGTCATCAGGTCCAGCATGCGTGCAATGCCAACACCCGTAAGAGCAGAAACGGCAACAACAGGTATGATGGAACCGTCTTTCATTCCCTTATGGAAACCAAGAACGATCTCGTCATGGGTCAGTTCTTCGCCTTCTAGGTATTTCATCATCAGATCGTCGTCAGCAGCTGCAGCAGCTTCCGTCAGATCTGCATACCAGCTTTCAACTTTATCCTGAGCATCGGCAGGCATCGGAACTTCCTTGCTCTTGTCATATGCACCTTCATAGGCTTTCTGCTGAAGAACATTGACTACACCGCGGAAGCTGGGGCCTTCTCCAAGAGGGGCAAGAACAGGAACGATCGAGGAGCCGTGTTCAGCCTTCAGCTCAGCAAGTACTTTATCAAAGGAAACGTGCTCACGGTCCATCTGGTTGATGATAATCATTTTACCGGTCCCCTGCTTTTCAGCAGCGTCAAAAGCTTTTTCGAAGCCAACGCTCAAGCCGGTCACAGCACTCATGACAATCCCCGTGGTTTCCACAACACGAATAGCACCTGCAACTTCACCAGCAAAGTCAAAATAGCCAGGAACATCAATTATGTTAATTGTTTTGCCTGCCCAGTCAACCGGAGCAGTCGCGGCAGAAATGGAACAATGACGGCGCACTTCTTCCGGATCAAAGTCCGTTGTAGTATTTCCGTCTTCAACTTTTCCCTGCCGGTCAACAATATGCGCGGCGTAGAGCATCGCCTCGGTCAGCGTGGTTTTGCCCTCGCCGCCATGCCCCATGAGAGCAATATTTCTGATGTCTTTGGTCTGAAACTCAGCCATAATCGTTTTCCTCCTTGCATTGCTTTTTCATCCAAACCCTAATGAAATTCGGTCCGGATGGGATGCTCGGTCTGCATACCAATCTGGACAGATTATACATGAACACAGCGAAAAAGAAAAGAAGAAATTTCCAAATATGGAACCGCACTGTTTATAACATAAAAGAACAATCTCAGAGACACTTCCTATCGCTGGTGCCTCTGAGATTTACGACTTTTCCCATGTGAATTGGCCACCGCTCGCACATTTATCCCCTATAAGTACAAGGAGAAGGAATCCTATTGAGCAGTCTCTTTACGTTCGGCATTCCATTTGCCTCATCCGTTCCATCAGGCGCTTCATTCTCGGTACAATGATCTGTTCATCACCGCTCGTATGAAAAGAAATACTGCCTTCGCCTTCTGTCCGAAGCAGATTGCGTTCTGCGAGAACTCTTCTCAACTGCCGTGCTGTACCCAGGTTCCCATCAATGACCGCTGTATGTTCGGGCAGAATAGACGACGCAATCTGTCGAAGAAAGACATAATGTGTGCAGCCCAGGACAACTGCATCCAGCTGTTCATGATCATAAGCTGAAAAAATGCTTTTCAGATACTGCTCAGCCGCGTCCATGTCCTCCTGTTCCACAAGATCCATCAATCCTGGACAAGGGATAGCCTCTGCACCTTCCCCATACAATGCATAAAGATTCTGAAACTTTGGAAGTGCAAGGGTAACAGGTGTTGCCAAAACAAGTATCTTTCCGCCCTGTCGTATCTCGTGGGCTGGTTTTAATGCAGGTTCCATGGCAATTACAGGTATGGATACTTCCTCCCTGATGCTCTTTGCAGCAACACTCGATGCGGTATTGCACGCAATGACGACGGCTTTCACCGGCAGTTGAAGCATCTTATGAACAATATCCATACACCTGGCTTTGACCTCTTCCGGCCTTTTCGTTCCATATGGAGCATTTGCATTGTCACCAAAGAAAAAGAGATGCTCATGCGGCATCAGCTGCCGGATATCCCACAGCACACTCACACCGCCCACGCCGCTGTCAAAGATTCCTATCGATTGGTCTATGTTCTGCAGGTCCATACCGATCCTCCTTGCGCATTTGCACCAGGAAGTATATCACTGTATCCTAAGGCTTGCAAACGCAGGTGTTGCGTGTTTTGATGAAAAAGCATATAATTCCTTGTATTCATTTTTTATATGAGACAAACATGGAGGTACGTATTTTAAATGGATGAAATTCGCATAGGCGATGTTGTTATGACAAAAAAGAAGCATCCATGCGGTTCCTCTGAATGGACTGTCATTCGGACCGGAGCCGATATAAAAATGAAATGTTCGG
>ONVN01000010.1 GCA_900321295.1 uncultured Eubacteriales bacterium | reverse complement strand
TAACGGCACAGAACTGAATATCATCAGGGAGGTAAGTGCAATGGCAAAGACTAACATGGTCATCACAATCGGCAGACAGTATGGTTCCGGTGGACGTGAAGTAGGCCGCCGTCTTGCATCGCGTCTGGAAATTCCGTACTATGACAAGGAAATCCTCTCAGAGGCCTCCAAGGACAGCGGGATCTGCGAAGAACTTTTTGAAGACCATGACGAAAAGCCCACCCGTTCTTTCCTCTATTCTCTGGTGACCGGTGTGCAGACCCATGGCAATCCTTCAACGATGTACATGGATATGCCGCTCAACCACAGGATTTTCCTGGCCCAGTTTGACACGATCCGCCGCCTGGCCGGCAACGGCCCCTGTGTGGTGGTCGGACGCTGCGCGGACTATGTGCTGCGCGACGACAAGAACGTGGTCAACGTGTTCCTCAAGGCGGATATGGAGCACCGGATTGCGCGCGCCATCGAGCGCGGTGCCGAGCCGTCCCGTGCACAGGATTTCGTGAAGCGCCGTGACAAGGAACGTGCTTCCTATTACAACTATTATGCCACCACGACCTGGGGCGATGTGAACAACTATGACCTGGTCCTGGACACCGGAAAGATCGGGTACGACGGAACGGTGGACATGATCCTGGCCTACACCGCCATCCGGGAAAAGCTTCTTGGAGGAAAATAAATGCGCAGGTTCTGCACAGGGCTGATGGCTCTCCTGCTTCTGTGTTCCCTGATGGCGGGGAATGCCCAGGCGCTGACCTGGCCGGCGGAACGCACGGCCAATGAGCAGGCCCTGAAAACCTATATTGAAAAGGTCAATCTTGCCCTGGACCGGCTGAAGGGTGAACAGGTCAACTCGGTTTTTGAGTGCTATGATACCTTTGCCAGTCTCGGCGTCACTTCCGTGAATGATTCGGATACGCCCGAGAACGTGCAGATCACCGTCAGCATGGGCAGGGGACTGGAATGGATTGAAGTCAGTTCCTCTTCCATGGACGGCTTTGCGAACCTCTGCGCCGCCTTCATTTCCGTGGCGGCAGGGGACGAGGAAAACCCCTCCAAATATCTGGCCGACCCAAAGGCGTATGTGACGCGGGTCAGCAAGAACCCGTCCACTTCCTTTGAGGATCATATCCTCTATGCCCGAAGCGAGAAGGCAAGGACCTACTTTGCCTACAGCCCCAGTGCCTACGCAGACAGCGGAAGCTATCTGAGCGGGTTCGGGGACAGCAGTGCGTGGCTGACCATGACGCTGATTTTCCCGCTGCAGGCAGAGACGGATGCCGGCGTGGAAGTGACACCGGTGCCTCCGAAAGAACAGGAAGTTATCCGGGATGGATCGGACGATGACGGGGATTACACGCCCTATGACGAAGGGACGCATTTTGAGATTTTCCTGACGCCGACGCCGGAACCGGATTCGGCTGCAGGCTATTTGGAATGATCTGATACAACCGCTGCGGAGCAGAATCCGCGGCGGTCTTTTTCGGCTCCGGAGGCACAGGGACTGCAGGTTCTGCTGTTCAATCCCGCAGGGTTGTGATACAATTGATTTCATCTTTCCACCGCTGGAGGTGCCTATGAAAAAAACATTCGGATGGATTCTTTTCCTGTGTATCCTTCTTTTTGCCGCGGGTGCTGCTGCATCCGAAACGGTGAATCTCACGATTCCGGAAAACGTGCCTGCGGGGCAGGACGTCCTGCTGCACTGGGTACCGGATGAGCCGGGCCAGTGCCTGGAAACGTATTTCAACGCCTACGGGCAGGAAGAGTACCTGTCGGTCAACCAGGAAAATGATGTGATCCTCCCCGGTTATCTGATTGCAGAACCGGGAACCTATACTGGCAGTGCCGGAACGTATGTGCCGGACGGGTCCGCGGCCAGTGCAGTCATCAACTTCAGCCTCACGGTTGTGACGAACGGGAATCAGCCCGCAGCTCCGACGGTGACCACGGAGACAGCCTATGCAGGCGTTCCTTTCCAGGTCCAGTTCAGCCAGTCCTATGATGAGGTCTATGTCAACCTGTATCAGAATGGAAGCTACCAGGACGGACGGTTCTATACGGACCTCAGCGATGTGTATCTGGCCTCTCCCGGGTCCGGCGAGTGCCAGATTGTTGCCACCGCCAGGAGCGGAAACGTCTGGTCTCAGGTCCTCCGGGAAAATGTGACGGTCCAGATCGGACCGGACATCCTCCTGTTTAACACAGAGGAGAGCATCCAGATCGGAGAGGACTGGGATGTCAATGTGCTGCTGCCCGGAGACAGCGGCTACGTGGATGCGGAACTCCGCCGCACGGCCGGAGAAAGCATCATGGGATGGGGCCATGATCTCGAAGGAACAAACAGCTTTGTGTTCCGG
>ONVN01000411.1 GCA_900321295.1 uncultured Eubacteriales bacterium | reverse complement strand
GAATCCAGAGAAATTATAATCGAGCAGTTGCGGGGCGCCGATATGGTCTTTGTAACCGCAGGCATGGGCGGCGGTACAGGAACCGGCGCAGCACCGATTGTGGCCGAAGTGGCACGCGATGTTGGTGCTTTGACCATTGCTGTGGTAACCAAGCCTTTCACTTTTGAAGGAAAACAGCGCATGAAGAATGCAGAAGCAGGGATTGCGGATCTGAAGCAGCGTGTTGACACGTTGGTTGTGATCCCCAATGATCGTCTGCTTCAGGTGGTCAGCAAGGGAACCAGCATGGTGGAAGCCTTCCGCACTGCGGATGATGTTCTCCGCCAGGGCATTCAGGGCATTTCCGATCTGATTGCCGTTCCTGCCCTGATCAATCTGGACTTTGCCGACGTCAAGACGGTTATGGAAAGTGGCGGCATGGCACACATGGGCATTGGTTCTGCAAGCGGTGAAAACCGCATGGTCAATGCAGCGAAGGAAGCAATTTCCAGTCCGTTGCTTGAAACGAATATTGATGGGGCACGTGCTGTGCTTATCAACATCACCGGCTCTTCGGATATGAGCATTATGGATATCAACGAAGCTGCCAATATGGTCATGCAGAGTGCAGATCCGGATGCCAATATCATCTTTGGCGCCAATGTGGATGAGAGCCTGGGTGACGAAGTGCATATCACAGTGATTGCCACCGGCTTTGAAAAGACACCGTTCCCGCCTAGAGACCCGGTGAAGAAGCCCCGTGAACAGGAGAACGACCGTCTGTTCGGCGGCGCAACTCCCTACGCATCATCCTCCAGTTTTTCCTCCATGGCTTCTGCACCGTCAAGGGACTATGATGATTATTCCGGTGCGCAGTCACGCGTGGACGAAGCAACCACAACCTATGTTGCCAATCGTCAGTCCATGGGCGTGCCGAACACCCAGCAGAGCTATCAGGGCGGTTATTTCCCGCAGCAGAGTGGACCGATTCAGCCCTCTTATGGACAGCCTCAGCTGTTCCAGCAGGGTATGCCGCAGCAGAACTACCAGCCTTCCTTTGGCAGCACGGCTCCTATGCAGCCGCAGAATCCGGAACAGGTTCCAACAGAGCCCCAGAGCCGGGTTTCCAAGGATAACAATGGTGTTCCGAGCTTCCTTCACAGGAATCGGTAAGAGCCCGTTTCAGCCACGGATTTCCGTGGCTGTTTTTTTTCTTCTTTCATGCCGAATTGAGAAAACGGGAGGTATGGTAAAATAAGGCATAATGCACTATAATAGCCTGTAATGAACGAATAGGAGGCACGTCCATGCAAAGAATCATTGCATGCCTTATCGTTGCTGGTCTGCTGTTGAGTGCGGCAACTGTTTCCGCGGAGAATGCCCGTTTTGTGATGGCAGGTTATGACACAGAGGCAAGCGGCCATGTGTGGGATGACAACCTTTTCTTCCGACGGATGACAGAGCGAACGGGTATTGAGTTTACTTTTCAGGAAATTACGGATGCAGATGAGTGGAAGAGAACCAAGGCCGGTTATAAGGCATCCGGTGAACTGCCGGATGTGCTGTTTAAGGCAGAACTGACGATGGATGAGACCATGAATCTCTATCAGCAGGGTGTTCTGATTGATCTGAAGCCTTATCTGGCTGAACATGCACCGAACCTGAATGCACTTATGGAGGCGCATCCTGAGTGGAAAAAGGCGATCTCCCTTCCGGATGGTGCGATTGTTGCTTTGCCGCAGATCAATATGATTCCTTCGAACAATGTCATCTGGATCAATGAAACTTGGCTCAACCGCCTGAAGATGGAAATGCCGACAACGTCTGAGGAACTGTTGGATGTGCTCCGTGCCTTCAAGACGCAGGATCCGAACCGAAACGGCAAGAATGATGAAATCCCGCTGACCTTTACGGGGCTCTGGGATCTGAAGTTCCTAGCCCATGCATTTGGAATGACACCGAATGATTATGGAATGGAAGTTGTGGACGGCAGTGTGATTTTTGACTATACCACAGATACCTACCGTGAATTCCTTGCTTTCCTTCACACAATGTTTGCAGAGGGACTGGTGGATCCTTACGGACTGACTTCGATTGATTCTTCGAGACAGATCACGGATTCAAAAGCCACCATTACCTATGGTGTCGTTTTCGGCCCGACGGTTATGAATATGCTTCCTTCCAGTGTCATCGGCGATTATAAGGTTCTGGTACTTGCAAATAACGGTACAAAGGTCTACCGCAGCCTGATCAGTGAGATCACAGGCGGAACATTTGCCGTGACCAGTGCGTGCAAGGATCCCGGTGCCATCCTTTCCTGGGTGGATTATCTGTATACCGAAGAGGGATGCTTCCTTGCTTCATCCGGCTTGAAAGGAAATGAATATGACAAGACCAGTGATGGCTACTGGTACTGGCTGGATGATATCGAGTATGTAAAGAGCTCCGTTCTGGTTGATTCGACCATTACAGAAGGTGCCGCAGCACCGGTGTATATGTCGGAGGATTATCAGGTCAAGTTTGACGATGAGGTCACGAGGAATGCAGTACTTCAGCTAGTTGAACTCAAGAAAGCATCCCGACTGCCGTATCCGGTGTTTTACATTGCACCGGAAACCAAGCAGGAGATTGCCGGAATCTGGGCAGGACTGGGAAGCTGGTGCGAGATTGCCATGACCTGGTTTGTTACCGGCGAAACGGAATTGACGGATGACAACTGGAACGCGTTCTGCCAGGAGGCAGGTAACCGCGGGGCCACTGCACTGACAGAAGTATTTCAAAAACTGTTGGGTGAATAACCAAGTTCTGGAGGAAAAAAGATGACTGTATACGAAGAAATGCTGGCCCATCTGGACAGTGAACAGGTAAAAAAACAGTTTGCCATGCTGTATGGAGCAGGGGATACCATCTGCAGACTACAGGCAGAACGCTATAAGGAACTGGTCAACCGGCATCAGAAGTTTTTTGGCAATGCGGAAGCACTGCATATGATCTCTGCACCAGGACGTATGGAGATTGGCGGCAATCACACAGACCACAATCATGGAAAAGTGCTGGCTGCTTCAGCAAGTCTGGATACACTGGCCTGTGTATCCAAGCGCAAGGACAGCTTTGTCCGCGTCCGTTCAGAAGGATATCCGCTCATTGAACTGGATCTGCGTACGCTGAATCCGAGGGACAATGAAAAAGGCCGTACTGCAGGACTGATCCGCGGCGTAGCCGACCGTATGGTTCAGCTGGGGTATGCTGTGGGTGGTTATGAAGCGACGATTACCAGTTCTGTCGTATCCGGTTCGGGCCTGAGCTCTTCCGCAGCCTATGAAGTGATGACATGTGCTATCCTTGACGCTCTTTACAATCAGGGAAAAATGGATTTCAAGGAAGCTGCCATGATTTCCCAGTATGCAGAAAATGTGCATTTCGGAAAACCCTCCGGGCTTCTGGACCAGATGGCATCTGCAGCCGGCGGACTGGTCACCGTGGATTTTAAAGAGGAGAAGCCGCTCGTACGGGCAATGAATTATGATTTTGCGGCGAGAGGATATGCGATTGTGGTGGTCGCACCAGGCGGAAGCCATGCCAATCTGACCGACCATTATGCGGCAATTCCTCAGGAAATGAAGCAGATTGCGAAGATGCTGGGCGGAAATGTGCTGAGGGATGTTAGCGAAGAGAAATTCATGGCTTCCCTGGGTGCCCTGCGTGGAAAGGTTTCTGATCGTGCCATTCTCAGGGCGATCCATTTTTACCAGGAAAATGCACGGGTTGACAGACAGGTGGAGGCCCTTGAAAAGGATGATATCCAGGCGTTCTTTAAAGAAATCATTGCAAGCGGCCGTTCATCCTTTATGTATCTTCAGAATATTTATGCATTCCCGGATCAGCAGCCCCTTTCGCTGGCGCTGGCCCTTGCGGAAGAAAAACTGGAAGGCCGTGGCGCATGGCGTGTTCACGGCGGAGGATTTGCAGGAACCACCCTGAACTTTGTCCCTGTGGATCTGGTGGAGCCGTTCGTGGAGACCATGCAGGCTGCTTTCGGTTCAAGAAGCTGCCTGATTCTGAACATCCGTCCGGAAGGCGCATACGAATTGAAATAAGGCGCAAACATGAAAAAGAAGGAAGCCGCAGACAGGCTTCCTTCTTTTTGGTTCTTCACGTTTTCTTCGGGAATGATTCCTTGATTGTCCGCAGCATGTGTCACGGCTGTGCCGTGAAAGGCTCGGCGAACAAGTAGTGCTTTCCGCCGTCCTTCTACTTCTAGCAGAT
>ONVN01000059.1 GCA_900321295.1 uncultured Eubacteriales bacterium | reverse complement strand
TCTTGGGAGCAGCCTCAACCATTTCCTTGGCTTCCTTAAGGCCCAGGCCTTCAACGACTTCACGCACAACGTTGATGACCTTGATCTTTTCAGCGCCGGCTTCCTTCAGCACAACGTCGAATTCGGTCTTTTCTTCCTCAGCAGGAGCAGCAGCAGCGCCGCCAGCAACTACAGCCACAGGGGCAGCAGCAGAAACGCCAAACTTTTCTTCCATGGCCTTAACAAGATCGGCCAGTTCAAGCACTGTCATGGATTCGACAGCAGCAATGATCTCTTCATGAGTCATATTGATTTTCCTCCTTAAATAAGTAAATGAATCAGTCTGATGGACTATGCAGCCATGCTTACGCGGCGATTACTCTTCGCCAGCCATCTTTTTGCGGACCGCTTCGACGACACGCACAAAATTGCCAATTGTGGCGGACATGCTGCCAACCAGTCGTGCAAGAAGCACTTCGCGGCTCGGCATTTTTGCCAGCTTTTCCATCGTGGCAACATCCTCGAATTTTCCTTCCAGGATGCCTCCAGTGAGTTTCAGAGAGTTCAGCTTGTTCTTTTCGATAAACTCGCTTACGATCTTGGGACCAGAAACTGCATCTTTCATGCTGAACACGAAAGCGTTCGGTCCGTTGAGGAGATCATCGGCACCTTCGATTTTCAGTTCATCGAGTGCACGCTTGACCAGACGATTCTTCAGAACACAGTAGGAAACATCACTCTCGCGGCAGAGCTTGCGCAGATTGGTAACCTGCTCAACGGTCAGACCGGAGTAGCTCACGAAAGCAACGGACTGGGCATTCTTGAACTTTTCAATAATGTCAGCGACTACCTGCTCTTTGACTTCACGGTTTTTGCTCATTTTCCAATACACCTCCTGACTGGGTCATGTGTAAAAAGAAAACCCTTGCGCAGGCGCAAGGGGAGCATGTTTCTCCACGTTACGCCTCGGCAGGCGGAGTATTCTCCATTAAATCCTTGCGGATACCGGCTGTCTACGGCATGGTTTCTTTCAAACCGAGCGAATGTTATCACAGCATCGGACACATGTCAAGTAGTTTTTTTATCGAAATGGAAAAAGCAGGACAAATTAAATGTGACATTTACGACACAAAATTTACAAAAAATGAAACAAAAGCATTGACTTTTGACTTAAAAAAAGATACAGTATGAAACGAAACCATTTGAGAGGTATGAGCATTTTATGCCCGCTCTTTCGAAAGGGTGTGAAGAAAATGGTTCTCAATACGACGACGCGCAGGATATGTCGACTTCTTGCTCTTCTTCTGCTGCTGGTCATACTTCCGGTGATTGCAGCTGCCAATTCTGTGGGAACGGTCAACTGCTCATCGCTGAATCTCCGCGCCAAAGCCAGTAAGGATTCCAAGACGATTCAGACCCTTCAAAAGGGCGATGAAGTGACGATATTAAGTACCTCCGGTGATTGGTATAAAGTGACGTACGGAAAATATACCGGTTACGTCATGAAAAAGTATATTAACAGCGGTAAAAGCAGTTCTTCTTCAAAAACCACAAAGTCTTCCTCCACCAATTCATCGGAGACGACCACGTTAGCCAAGCTGAAGAAGATCGGTAAGCCTACTCCATGCGAGTATGGTGCATCGGGCAGCAATGTAAAAAAGCTGCAGAAATGTCTTGCAGCATGTGGCTATTATAATGGAAGTATAGATGGAGACTATGGTCCTGGAACCAAAAGTGCTGTAAAAAAGCTGCAAAAAGCAAAGAAACTGAAGCAGACCGGAAACGCTGACAGTGCAACGATAGCGGCCATGTTTGGTGAGAAGGCATCGACCGCCAAAACAAATTCGTCAGCATCTTCGGACAGTTCGACTGAGCAGCTGAACTGGTTTAAAAACGGTTCGGACCGGATTCCCAAAGGATCAACCTTTACAGTGAAAGACTGTAAAACGGGCAAAACATTCAAATGCAAACGATGGTCCGGTGCCAATCACCTGGATGCAGAGCCGCTAACCAAAAGCGACACGTCCACCCTTAAATCAATTTATGGAGGTTGGAGTTGGAATCGGCGTCCTATTCTGGTGAAATACAATGGGAGGGTTTATGCAGCTTCCATGAATGGAATGCCGCATGGAACGTCTACGATTTCCAATAATAATTTTAATGGACATTTCTGCATCCATTTTTATGGCAGCAAAACGCACGGCACAAAAAAGGTGGATGCAACGCATCAGAATTGTGTGTCAACAGCCATGAATTATTCCTGGTAAGATGGAATGCATTTTTGGATGATACAAATTGAAACAGAACTGTGATAATCCTATTCTCTCTCTGCCCCAGTTGCCGGTATCTGCCGGGAACGGGTCAGGGAGAGATTTTTCATTCTCTGTGTGGGCAGACGCTGCTGAAACAGCCTCGACCTGCTGCAAGAATTGAAAGGCATGCCTGAATTGCAGAATAGAGATTCAAACCGTTTGACAGTCAAGTGAAAAGCTGATAAAATACGCGCCGATACATGGCTTGGATGGGAAGAACGTGTATGGTTTCATTTAAAGAGAGGAAGTCAATGGCTGAAAGCTTCTGATGATACCTGCGCGGGGACAACCCGGAGCCTTCCGATGAGAGTCGGACGCATGCCTGCGATACAGGCTGTGAGACGGAGATTATTCCGTGAAGCAAGGGTGGCACAGCGAGAGATCGCCCCATGCAGAATTCTGCATGGGCTTTTTTTGCAGAGGCAATACCAGTAAGGAGGAAAAACATGCTCACACAGGCACCCAGAGGAACAAAAGACGTACTGCCAACCGAAAGCTACAGGTGGCAGTATCTCGAGGCGAAGATGCGGGCAGCAGCATCAGAAGCAGGGTATAGAGAAGTCCGAACTCCTGTTTTTGAGCATACAGAATTATTTGCCCGTGGTGTAGGAGACACAACGGATATTGTCCAAAAGGAAATGTATACTTTCAAAGATAAAGGCGACCGCTCCATCACGCTGAAACCTGAAGGAACAGCCGGAGCCGTTCGCGCATTTCTGGAAAGCAACCTTTATGCTGATCCGCTCCCTTGCAAAATGTATTATCTTGCAGCCCCAATTTTCAGGTATGAGGCGCCACAGGCAGGAAGACTCAGAGAGCATCATCAGTTTGGTCTGGAATGCTTTGGCGCGAAGGATGCAACTGCTGATGCAGAGCTGATTCTTCTTGCTTACAAGCTGCTGAATGGACTGGGAGTAAGCAACCTATCCGTGAATGTCAATTCCATTGGCTGCCCGCAATGCCGACCCAAGTATAATGAGGCACTTCGGACATATTTAAAAGATCATTTGAATGATCTGTGCGAAGACTGCAAAAACAGATATGAAAGAAATCCTTTACGTGTTTTGGACTGCAAACAGCCGAAATGCCAGGCTGTGGTTGCGCAGGCTCCTGTCCTTCTGGATTATCTGGACGATGAATGCCGCGATCACTTCGCACAGCTTCAGGATTGTCTTAAAACGATGAATATACCCTTTCAGGTCAATCCGAAGATTGTCCGGGGTCTTGATTACTATACAAAAACCGTTTTTGAGCTGATTACGAAAACAAAAGAAGGAAATCTGACCGTCTGCGGCGGAGGAAGATATGACCACCTGGTTGAACAACTGGGTGGACCGGATATTCCAGCGGTAGGATTCGGCATGGGGATTGAACGTGTTCTCGTGCTGCTGGATGGTGAAGGCGTTGTGATTCCCAAACCATCACAGTATGATGTTTTTGTTACTTATATGGGGGAT
>ONVN01000073.1 GCA_900321295.1 uncultured Eubacteriales bacterium | reverse complement strand
GAGGTTGCCAATCGGGTCGGTTTCACCGACAGTTCCTATTTTGCCGTGGTTTTCAAGAAGATTGTTGGCTTGTCACCCTCCGACTTCCGCCAGTCCGAATGATTTGTCTCATTTTCAATCAAAGATCAGCCCGTTTTTTATAGAGGCCTCCTTGGTTTTGTTCTACACTCAGAGTACAAAATAAAAGGAGGTCATTCTCATGAAGCACCTGAATAGACTGATGGCCCTGCTCATCACCGTGACGCTTTTTATCACGGTATTTGCTGTTCCTGCAACGGCTGCAGACACAGAGAAAATCGTCTTTGCCTATATGACGCAGAACAACATTCCCCAGGAAGCCGACCGCCTGAGGATTCAGAAACGCATCAATGAATGGACCGTTCCCAACATCGGCGTGGAAGTCGAGCTGGTCATCTTCTCCAACTCTGACTACATGACTCAGGTGACCCTCATGCTTGCCTCCGGCGAGCAGGTTGACCTGTTCCGCGCCCAGGGCACACCCAACCTCCGTTTCATCAATGACGGAACCGCACTGGATCTGACCCCTTACCTGGACAACGAACTCAAGGGCTGCGTTGAAGTCCTCTATCCGCATCACATTGATCTGTGCACAAGCGAGGGCAAGGTCTACGGCATCCGTGAGATGGGTTCCCTGTACGTACCAAAGGGCTGGACCTATCGCACAGATATTATCGAAGAACTGGGCATTGACCTGAGCGACGTACACACCGTCTATGATCTGACTCCTGTGTTCGCCAAGGTCAAGGAAGCTTATCCGGACATGATCCTGATCGACAACACCCGTGCCGACGGTATCTTTGAAGCCCTTGTGACCTGCACGGATCACTTTGACGGA
Organism: uncultured Eubacteriales bacterium; assembly: GCA_900321295.1. GTDB lineage: Bacteria > Bacillota > Clostridia > Christensenellales > Aristaeellaceae > UBA2943. Next base: position 1,503 of record ONVN01000073.1, on the reverse strand, counting down.
CTCGGTGAAGGCACCATGGCAAACATTTCCGGCGTGGCCCGTGAAGGCGATCCCACCGTCGTCAACGTATACGAGACGCCCGAATACCGCGCTGCCTGTGAACTGTCACGCTCATGGTATGAGGCCGGTTACTTCGCCAAGGACGCTGCCACAACCACGGCCACTGCTGCAGAACTGCTGATGTCCGGCAACTGCCTGTCCATTTTCGTCGGTCTTGGCAATCCCCAGATCGCCAAGCAGTATTCCAACAACTATGGCTATCCCTTCGCCAATATCCCGATTTCCCCATCTTTCGCTACCAGCGGAGACAATGGCGCATGGTTCATCAGTTCCATGAGCAAGCATCCTTCCGCAGCTGCTAAATTCCTCAATCTGCTGTACACCAATGAGTATGTTGACAACCTGCTGGTCTACGGCGAAGAGGGTGTCGACTATGTGTGGGATGCAGAGCACGCTTTTGTTATTCCGCCGGAAGGCTACGCCGCACTGAATGATGTGCCCTACACCTGCAACATGAACTATTACTTCTGGGGCACCAAGTGGATCACCTATCGTGTGCCCGGCGGCCTGACCGCTGAAGAAGCAGCTGAGAACAAGCGTCAGAACTATGAAGACGTATCCTTCTCCGATTACTACGGCTTCATGTTTGACTACAGCGAGTACGAAGCAGAATACACGGCATGCAAAAACATTGTCAATGAATACAAGAAAGCGCTGTGGACCGGCAGCCTGGATGTGGATACCGCACTGAAGGAAATGAACACCAAGCTGTACGCATCCGGCCTCCAGAGCTTACTGGACGCAAAACAGGCCCAGCTGGACAAGTTCATGTCCTTCAAGTAATACTTCCTGTGCACCGTTTTTCGAGAGGCCGAAGAGTTTCTTCGGCCTCTCGAATCCAATTATACCCATGGCCAAAGGAGGCAATCCCATGCAGATCCGCAAATCCAGGTCCAGAAGTGGCTTGCGGCGGGGCAATACAATGGCGCTGTGGCTGATCGCCCTGCCCGGCATTCTCTACCTCCTTATCAACAATTACCTGCCTATGGCCGGCTTGTTCCTTGCATTCAAGAACTATTCCTTCGCCAAGGGCATCTGGGGCAGCCCCTGGAACGGCGTGAAGAATTTCCGCTTTCTGTTCGTTTCCAATGATGCATGGATCATTACCCGAAACACCATCTTTTATAATTTCGGCTTTATCGTACTGGGCACGGTTGTCTCCGTGTTTTTTGCGATTCTGCTTTTTGAGCTGGGTAATTCCTTCCGCACGAAGTTTTACCAGTCCGCACTGCTGTTCCCGCATCTGATCTCATGGGTCGTATCGTCCTATCTGGTGTATGCACTTCTGAATCCCACCACCGGTTTTGTCAATCATGTCATCATGCCGCTGTTTGGTTCGGATGGAATCGACTGGTATACTTCCCCGGGATACTGGCCTGCCATACTGACGATAACCTATTTATGGAAACATGCCGGCTACAACGCCATCGTCTATATGGCCAG
>ONVN01000381.1 GCA_900321295.1 uncultured Eubacteriales bacterium | reverse complement strand
TCTTCAGCAGTACCGGAATACTGACCGAAGCAGATGTACTTCATGTAGGTGGAGTACACTTCGTTGCACTGGTTGATGTAGGACTGAACATTGCTGTTGTCGAACACGAAGGCTTCATAAGGATACATAACAGCGATCTTGTCATACTCATCATACAGAGCATTGATGGCATCCCAGTTCATGGCAGCGCTCGGGATTTCCAGATCGTCGTTGCGGCCCCACCACCAGTTGGTGGAGATGCTGTCCTTATCGGCAACATAGGTGTCGGGCGTGTAGCGATAGCCGTTCTCGTCAATCGCATAGGAACGATCCTTCAGACCATAGTTGAAGAGATCATAGCATTCTCTGTCGTTGCGGAGGAGGTCATAGACCATCAGCGTACGCTCAGGATTTGGAGAAGCAGCAGACACAGCAGCCACACCATGTGTTACCAGGTCGCGGGTCACATAGCCGGCTTCTTTGCCCCAGTAGAAGAAACCAACATCGGCATCTTCGTCTTCGAGATACATGGTGTTGTCGGTGCTGGACTTAGGAGAAACAAGGCCAGTCCAGGTCTGGGTATGATGCTGTTCGAGAGCAACCTTGCCCTGACGGAATTCCATACGGTTGTCGGCACCGGTGTTGGAAAGAACGTCGGTCGGCCACACGCCGATTTCGTCCCATTCCTTGGCCAGCTTGGCATATTCAACCAGCTTGTCGGTTTCAGCCAGATACAGGCAGTTGATGGTGTACGGATCGTCCAGATAGCCGCCCCAAAGAGCGCCGCTGGCCAGACCGTCGATTGCACGCCACTTCACATAGGAGCAGATGTAGCCGCTGGCCGGATAAGCCGTGCCGTCGGTGTCCCACAGAGCGAGCAGCTTGTCGCCATAGGTTGCCTTGACATACTTCAGATAAGCGGTCAGGTCAGCCCAGGTCTGCACGCCGTCAGCCAGACCGGCTTCATGAGCCAAGTCCAGACGATAGGCGAAACCATGGTTGGTCCACTGAGAATAGTTGTCTTCAGGGATGAAGAAAATGTTGCCTTCATACGTGCAGACATCCCAGTGCTCCTTCGGAACGGTAGCCCAGGTCACAGGAGCATACTTGGCGAGCATATCTTCGGACAGTTCGAGGAAGCCGCCACGCTTGGCGTTGGGCCATGCATCCAGCCAGTCGGTGGAAGAGCCGATCAGGTCGATGGAGCCGTCCATGGAAGCGATTCTCAGGTTGTAGTTGGCCAGATAATCGGTCCAGGAGATCCATACGATGTTGAGCTCAGCATTGACCTTTTCAGTCAGGATCTTGTTGAGTTCAGCCATCATTTCGGCATTGGCGCCCGTGGTGGGAGCATCACCGGTGGTCATGTAGTTGATCACAACATGCTTGGATGTGTCAACGTCGGCCCACTTCGCGGCCCAGACATCTTCTGCATTATCCACAGAAACTTCTTCTGCAAAAGATACTGCACAGATGCTCAGAGCCATCACAGCGGCCATGAGAAGAGCTAGGAACTTTTTCATGGATTTTTCCTCCTTGTTTTCTTGTGAAAGCGATGCCTTCACAGATATTCTGAACCGCAGAGCGGCAGAGAATCATACCGGAATCAGCCCTTGACTGCACCAACGGTAATGCCGCCGATGAAGTAGCGCTGCACGAAGGGATACAGGAAAATGATCGGGCCGGTCGTCATCATGGCGGTTGCCATCTTCAGGGATTCAGAGGGCAGGTTGCTCACATCGACGTACTGGCTTGCAACCGAGTTCTTCAGGGAAGATGCTTCATTGACAATCTTGTACAGTCTGTACTGCAGCGGCAGAACCGTCATGTTCTGCAGGAACAGGGAGGACTGATACCATTCATTCCAGTAACCCAGGGCCAGGAACAGACCAACGGTGGCAAGACCCGGCTTGAGCATGGGAAGAACGATGGAAACGAAAATCCTGAAATCGCCTGCGCCGTCAATCTTGCCGGATTCAGTCAGTTCGTGCGGCACGGACTTGGCAAAGTTCTTCATCAGAATGATCAGCCAGGAAGAGACCATCAGCGGGAGAAGAACTGCCCAGTAGCTGTTGTTCAGGTGATACCCCTGCGTCATGAGCAGGTAATAAGGAGCAAGGCCTGCCTGGAAAAGGCTGGTAAAGTAGACGAAGAACGAAATCCCGTTGCGGAAGGGGAAGTCTCTTCTCTGGAGGGCGTAGCCGGTCATGGAGCAGATGAACAGACCAATGAGCGTACCGGTAATGGTCAGAATAATCGTCAGTCCGTAGGATGACCAGATCGTTCCGCCCTTGATCACCAGATCATAGGCAGCCGTTGTGAAGTTTCTCGGAAACAGCGTTACGCCTTTGGCGATGATGTTTTCTTCCGTTTCAAAGGAAGTTCCCAGAATGATCAGGAAGGGGAAAATGCTTGCGATTGCAAACAGGCTGATAAACACGTATCCAATGCCGCGGATGACATAGTCCGAACCCGTCAGTTTCACCTTGGATACGCTGTCCAGCATATCATCTTGTTTCTTTGCCATGGTGCACCTCCATCAGAACAGTGAGTAGTCAGGCTCGATCTTCTTGACGATGGCATTGACAGACAGCACCATGACAAATCCGATCAGGGACTGATACAGACCCACAGCGGAAGCCGTGGAGAAGTTAAAGTCTGAAATTGTCGCACGATAGACGAACATTTCGATGATATCCACTTTCTGATACAGGATCGGGTTTCTGCCGACCAGGTTCCAGAAGAGGCCGAAGTCGCCTTTGACGATGCCGCCGAGTGCGAAGAGAAGGAGGATGACGATCGTGGGCTTCAGGGAAGGCAGGATGATATAGCGGATCTTCTGCCAGGCATTGGCACCGTCAATCATGGAGGCTTCAATGACTGCTGAATCAATGCCCATGATGGCTGCGAAATAGACCACAGAGTTGTAACCTGTCTTCTGCCACAGATGCACCAGAATGATGATCAGCGGCCACGGATCGCCTGTCTTGTACAGTTTCAGGGGTTCCAGTCCGAGCATGCCGCGGACGACATTCAGATAACCGGTATCCGAGTTGAGCAGGGAGTACACCAGAAGTCCCACCAGAACCTGTGAAATGAAGTACGGCAGGAACATCATGGTCTGGGATACCTTGCGGAAGGCCTTGGACTGGATTTCCTTCAGAAGAATAGCAACCACAACAGCCAGAAGGTTATCCAGAAGAATAAAAGCCAGGTTGAACAGAATCGTGTTTTTGGTCAGCATCCACAGCTTGCCCGAGTTGGCAACAAACTCAAAGTTCTTGAGTCCGACAAACGGGCTGCCGAAGATACCTTTGCGATAGTTGTAGTTGACGAAGGCAACATAAATACCGGGCAGCGGCGCATAGCTGAATGCGATGAAGTAGATGATGGCAGGGACACACATCAAAATCAGTGTCTTGGAGTTCCAGATTTTTTTCCTGAGGGACCCCTTCACACTGTACGGTGCCGCCTTTTTCGGGTTGATTGTGGTCATACTACGCCTCCCAACGATTCATAACAAAAAGTGCAGCAAAAGGATATCCAAATTGGTCGTAAAACGTTAAGAATCATGCATTAATTTTAACATGTTTCATGTGTCATGTCAATGTGATTCCAAGGGCCCGGCTGATTTCCTGCGTCGGAGGAAAGCAGGGTTCTGCCGGGCTCTTTCTGCATGTCCCGCCGCTTACAGACTGCATCCACCGGCAAGGCCGCTGTCCGTCCAGGCATAGATCCTGACATTCTCAGCTTCCTTCCCGACCCGGATATACGCTGTGAGTTCACCGTCGTAAGCAGCACGGTAGGGAGCGCGGTAGGGCGTCAGATCATCCGGTTTTCCGTTCTCAAGGCCGAGCAGTTCTGCCTGGCCGAGAACCTGCACATGGATTTCTTCCCCGCCTGCGGCACACCGGTTTCCGTTTTCATCCAGAACGGAAATCTGCAGGATCGCCACTTCTTCTCCTTCAGCAGCTTCGGGATCTCTCTGAGCAATCATCATCAGCTGTGCAGCTTCACCCGCTGTCACCAGACGGTCTTCTGCTTCGCCGGCTCTTGCCACGAGTTCTCCGCCTTCAAACGGGACATCCCAGCATGTACAGCAGCCGTCTTCCCGTGAGAGGACGTGCCGGCCAAGACTCTTTCCGTTCAGGAACAGTTCGGCCTCCTGCTGGTTGGTCAGGACGCAGACCCGCTGCATCACGCCTGCCTCGCCTTCCCATGCAAAATGGAGGTCCGGCATGCCGCGGCGTACTTCATCCCCGCTTCCGCTGGCGACACGTACGAAGGGTTCTTCCGTCCAGAGCGCTTTGCGCTGGTAATACAGCGGCTTGGGTTCTCCGGTCAGTTTCAGAAGACCCGCCTGGGAGATACGCACCGGCCATCCCCGGCATTCGCCCAGGAAGTCAATGCCTGTCCAGAGGAACTGCCCTGCAATATAATCATGATCGGCAACTGCATACCAGCAGGAGGCCTGGTGGCTGTTTTCGGAGCCCAGAATCACACGGCCGGGATACTTCGCATGATCTTCTTCATAGAAATATTCACGGTAATTGTAACCGGACAGATCCAGCTCATCGGCGAGCCCTGTCTGATTGGACAGTTCCGGGAAAGACATGGCGCTGGTCACAGGACGTGTCGTATCCAGAGCATGCACAATGCCAACCAGTTCCCTGGCCACCACAGGCAGTCTGGAAGCATCCGGCTTCCGTTTGTCATACTTTCTTTCCTGGGAAGGCTTTCCGGCGTCATTGTTGCCAAGCACCTCGTCAAACAGAGGGGTAACATAGGGGTCATTGGGATAGTCGATTTCATTTCCGATGGACCACATGATGATGCTCGGATGGTTCCGGTCACGCAGCACCATGCTTTCCAGATCGCGGCGGTGCCATTCCGGGAAATCCTCGGCATAACCGAAGTGCTTCGGAGGATAGACGTTATGTCCCTGCCACCACTTGTTTTTTGTTCCTTCCCACTCGTCGAAGGCTTCGTCCATGACCATGAATCCGAGTTCATCGCAGAGGTCCAGCAGATTCGGGTCGGGCGGATTATGGGCGGTACGGATTGCATTGCATCCGCATTCCTTCAGGGTCAGAAGGCGTTTCTTCCATACATTCTTCGGAACGGCCGCACCAAGACAGCCGGCGTCATGATGTACGCAGACACCCTTGATCTTCAGGCTGTTTCCGTTGAGGAAAAAGCCATGGTCCGCATCAAAGCAGATGGTCCGGATGCCGAACCGGATGCTTTCCCGTTCCTCACCCATCTCACCCTGATACACAAACTCCGCCTCATAAAGGGCCGGCGTTTCCGGGGACCAGAGACTGGGCGATGGAATGATCATCTCCAGGGTCTGCGCTCCGCATGCTCCGGAAATGGTCTGCCCTGCGGCAGAAACGGTCACGCTTCCCTGCTGTGCCGTTGTTTCATAGGAGATCTGCAGAACCGCTCTGGAAGCATCCGCTTCTTTCGTCCGCACAAACAGACTGTCCCGGCGGAATGCGGCCACTGACCGTCTGATCAGCCAGACCTGGCGGTCAATACCGCTGCCCGTATACCATCTGGAGTCTGCGACATCCTCATGCTCAACACGGACACAGACAACATTTTCGCCCTCCCGGATGTACGGCGTCACATCGACGGAAAAGCTCGTATAACCGTAGGCATGCTGTCCAAGGTAATGACTGTTGACAAAGATTTTTGCATGTTTGTAAATTCCTTCGAAGAGGATTTCGGTCGTCTGGGCCGCCTCTTCCGCAGTCAGTACAAAATGCTTCCGATACCAGGCTGTTCCACCCGGCAGATAGCCGGTCCCGCTGGCATTTTTCCGGTCAAACGGAAACGATACCGCCCAGTCATGAGGAAGGGTTACCCGTTCCCAGGCAGCATCGTCCCATCCCATGAAATCTGCCCCGGGTTCATCCCCATAGTGGAAAAGCCATCCAAGATTCCATCTTTCCCGCATTGTCTGCCTCCTTCCGCAGTACGATTTGCACTGCCTGCTTATTGGAATCCTTGAAACCGGTTTCATGGCAATGGGACGAAAAATGTGAAACCGGTTTCATGAGCAGTGATCCAAAAACAAATCCTAAAGGTGTTCAAATAAGCAGTGCGACTATACCATAGGTCATTCTGTCTGTCAAGCATAAATTTGTTTAATTTGGGTGGAGTGTTGCCTGAACCGCCACCTTCTTCAGTGCGGCGTCCGGGGAGTCCCGGTTGACTCCTTTTTTTCCAGAAGGCAGGATATCATCACATTCACGCCCTGATCCTCCGCATGGTCCCCCACTGCGTATTCCACCAGCGTCCTGCCGAATGCCTGGTAATCATACCCCACAGAAGTCAGAGTCGGTGATGTCATGAAGGTCAGCTTGGAATTGTCGAATCCCATGAGCGAAAGATCCCCGGGAACCTCCACCTTCTTTTCCCTGAAACCACGAAGGAGACCGGCTGCAAGCACATCATTGAGCGCAATCACCGCGGTGGGGCGGTGACGGAGGCCCGCAATTTTCCCTGCAGCTTCCACGCCTCCCTCAAGACGGTAGGTTCCCGATTCAATCAGCCACTCTTCCCGGAAAGGAAGGCCGTCGGCTTCGAGCCGTTCCTTCATTCTTTCCAGTTTCCACTTTGTACCTATATATTGCGGGCCTGCATAGACAAACCCGATTTCGCGGTGTCCCAGGGCGATCAGATGATCCAGGGCCATATCCATGCAGGCCCTGTGGTCCAGGCAGACCCCGGCTGTGTGCGGATACGGTGAAAAAGACCCAACCACCGTGCGGCAGCGCTGGGCGATCATCTTCATATTCTCCATATCTTCTTTCCCGACCGATGCAAGGTCAACCTTTCCGCCGAAAACAATGACTGCGTCCACCCGCTGTTCAAGAAGTTTGGCAAGGCTTTCCTTCTCGCGCGCAGGGTCGGCAAACGTATTGAGAAGCACAACGGAATATCCTCTGGTATAGGCTTCATCACAGCAGATTGAAAAGACCGTGTTGTAATAGGGATTCATGACGTCCGGAACCAGCATGCCGATGGTCCTGGAGGCAGAAACGGTCAGTCCGCGCGCCATGGCATTCGGAACAAAATCATACTTTTCGATCAGTTCCCGGACTTTCTGCCGTTTCTCTTCACTGACCGTTGTGGAACCGGTCAGGATCCGGCTGACTGTAGCCGGTGATACGCCGGCTTCCTTCGCAAGGTCATATATCGTGATGTTTTTCATTTTCATCCACCATATCGGTCCGGATGCACTGCAGGTTTCCGGATCGTTTATACTATATAATAAGATGTCCTGCCGGCCGGGAAGCACGCCGCAGGGCGGTCGTTTCCCGCCTTCCCGCCGGGGTTTCTTTCCTGTGTTTCTCCGCGTTCTGTATACAACAGTTTTTGTGTAAAATCAAGTCTTCAAAACTTTACGGATTATCTTGCTTTTTCTTTCATGTCATGTTATAATCCTCACCCGAATACGCACCTTTTTTCCGCAGATGCTTGTGCCACTTGCCGTGGCGGCTCTCTGCAAAGGAAAAGAGGGTGGAGAAACAAGGAGGAAATCCCTATGGCAGTTATTTCCATGAAGCAGCTGCTGGAAGCCGGTGTCCACTTTGGTCACCAGACCCGCCGCTGGAACCCGAAGATGG
>ONVN01000005.1 GCA_900321295.1 uncultured Eubacteriales bacterium | reverse complement strand
GCGACTTTCTGGTGGAACATGCCGGAGGCGCTGTGATGAAGTGGATCCTGGAAGGCGCGCAGAAGGTGATCGCGGCGGACTATCGTATCCAGGAACCGGAAATCGTGCAAACGGCTATCGCGGAATATCGGGAGAACAACGACTGGCTCCGGCCTTTCCTGGACGAAAAATGCGATGTGGGCAAGCAGTACAGGGAAGCCTCAGGACAGTTTTATATCGCCTACCGTGCCTACTGTGAATCCACCGGTGAGTTTATCCGGAGTACCACTGATTTCTATGGGGCGCTGGCCACCTACGGGTTTGAACGGCAGAAGACCAAAACCGGAAATTATGTCTGCGGTGTACGACTGAAGGCTGGTATTGATGACGATGAAAACTTTCTGAAATAAGGTGAAAAGCGTTGCACTGCCTGCATTTTTCGCCAAAAGGTGGAGGTCGGTGGAGCTCTCTCCATGACTTCTATATAGGGAAAATTCAAAACTGTCACCAAAAAAGAAAAGTGGTGATAGAAATGAAAAATATATATAGGGACTTTACCAGGAGACATCCACCGACCTCCACCCAAACGGCGAAAACCCAGGCGCGGAGCGCATTTATGGATGGCAGGCAGAACGAATTGAAGGAGGATTCACATGACGTTTTACTGCTGGATTACGAGTAACTATAAAAAGCAGGAGGGCGCGAAGGGTGAACTGGCGCGCTTCCTGAAAACCAGGAAACTGCGGACCAACTCCCGTGCCTATGAACGGAACAAGGCTGCGCTGATGTGCGGGAATCCCAATGAAAGGCTCATTCGGATTTACGATGCAGCCTGGAACGAGTACGCTGCACTGAAAGCCTGCGGGAAAGTGTGAACTATGCTGGAAAAGCAAATCGAACGAAAACTGGTGACTGCCGTGCGAATGCGCGGTGGCATGTGTCCTAAATGGGTCAGTCCCGGTCTGGACGGTGTTCCGGACCGGGTCATTCTTTTTCCGGGCGGCCGAGCTGCTTTTGCGGAAACAAAAGCGCCGGGAAAAAAGCTGCGTCCTCTGCAGGCTAAGCGGAAAGCGCAGCTTGAAGGTCTGGGATTCAGGGTGTTCGTGATCGACTCACCGGAGCAGATAGAAGGTGCGCTGGATGCAGTACAAACCTCATGATTATCAGATCTACGCCACCAACTTCATCCTGGATCATCCCATAGCGGCGGTCTTCCTGCAGATGGGTCTGGGTAAAAGCGTGATCACCCTGACGGCGCTGTATGAGCTGATCCTGAACCGATTTGATGTTCGCCGGGTGCTTGTCATCGCGCCGCTGCGAGTGGCGAGGGATACCTGGCCGGAGGAGATTCAGAAATGGGATCACCTGAAAGGCCTGACCTTCAGCGTGGCTGTGGGATCCGAACGGGAAAGGAAAGCGGCCCTTATGCAGGCTACGCACATTCACATTATCAATCGGGAAAACCTGAGATGGCTGGTGGAGAAAAGTCATTTGCCCTTGGATTATGACATGATCGTGATCGATGAGCTCTCAAGCTTCAAAAGTCATACAGCGCTGCGGTTCAAAAGCATGCTGCAGCTTCGCCCTTCGGTACGGAGGATCGTTGGCCTGACCGGCACGCCTTCCTCCAACGGACTGATGGATCTGTTTGCTGAATTCCGAGTGCTGGATCTGGGAAAGCGTCTGGGACGGTATATCAGCCGGTATCGGGAAGAGTTTTTCAGGCCGGACAAGATGAATGGCCAGCAGGTCTTTTCCTGGAAGCCCCTGCCAGGAGCGGAGGAGGAAATCTACCGCAGGATCGGAGACATTACCATCAGTATGAAAAGTGTGGATTTTCTGAAGATGCCGGAATGCCTGTCAAACCAGGTGAAGGTGACCATGGATGACACGGAGTGCGCAGTCTATGACCAGATGCGCAAGCAGCTCGTGATCGATCTGCAGGGCAGGGAAATCGATGCCAAGAATGCGGCGGCCCTGTCCAATAAGCTCTGTCAGATGGCCAACGGCGCGGTGTACACGGGAGATCGGGAAACAATCCGGTTCCACGATCGAAAGCTGGATGCCCTGGAAGACCTCATGGAGGCGACCAACGGGCAGCCTACCCTGATTGCCTACTGGTTTAAGCATGATCTGCAGCGTATTCGGGAGAGATTCCCGGAGGCCAGAGAGCTGAAGACATCTGAGGATATTCATGATTGGAATGAAGGGAAGATACCAATGGCGCTGATTCATCCCGCATCCGCCGGACATGGCCTGAACCTGCAGGCAGGAGGCAGCAGCCTGATCTGGTTTGGCCTGACCTGGTCGCTGGAACTGTATCAGCAGACCAATGCGCGCCTGTGGAGGCAGGGACAGAAAGCGGAAACCGTCGTCATCCAGCACATCATCACCGAGGGTACGATCGACGAAAGGATCATGGAGGCACTGGATAGCAAAGACAAGACACAGGCCGCCCTGATGGAAGCCGTGCGGGCTCAGCTGATGAAGCCGGCCTCACAAGGGAAAAGGAGGATGTAAACGTGAAAAAGCAAATGCGCGAACTCCGGATCGATCCCGATTTTCAAAGTTTGAGTCCGCAGATGGATGCGGAGGAATGGATGGCTCTGGAGGACAGCATCCGCGCACATGGCTGTGTTGAACCCGTTGCCGTCTGGAACAAGACCATTGTAGACGGGCATAAGCGGTATGCTATATGCCAGAAATACGGCATTCCTTTTGCTGTGCAGAAAATGGAGTTTGAAAGCAAAAATGAGGCCGCCCGATGGATTCTGGGCCGTCTGCTTTCCTGCCCGGGAATGAGTAAATACGAACGCGCCGAGATCATTCTGCGGTATGCGCCCTTCCTGCACAAAAAAACGGAGCAGAGGAAGCCGATAACTCTGAGTGCGGAATCAGCTCGGCGTGGACCGAAGCAAGGGAAAACACGGGAACGCCTGGCCAGAATGGCCGGTGTGTCCCACGGTACCCTGGACAAGGTGAAATACGTCGGAGAGTACGGAGATCAGGTGATCATCGGGAAGCTCCGGCGTGGGGAGCTGTCTATCCACCGGGCCTTCTGCATCGTGTGGAGACAGAAAAATGCCTGGCGGCTGGGAGGCCTGTCCGGATGACCAACACAGACATGACGCTGCTCACGGAAAAAGAGATCATCCGGGATATCTACAGATACCTGCGTGATCATAACGATCCGCCTGCCATCGGCGCGGAGGGCTGCAATGATTACTGGATGCGGGCGGCACAGGACATTTCCAGCCTGGTCAGCGGACAATGGAATAATCATCCGCTGGCCGTGGAGCTGGGCTGTGCGGTTTACGGATACCTGGAGAAGAAATGCAAGGCGAAAGCCTGTTGAAGAAAGGAAATAGCGATGGAAAAGAAAGTGTACGAGCTGAGGATCGATCCGGAACTGCGTGATCTGATTCCGCCCCTCAGCGATGAAGAAAGGAAAATGCTGGAAGACAGCATTCTGCGGGACGGCTGCGACACCCCGCTGATCGTGTGGAACGGCACGATTGTGGATGGACATAACCGCTATGACATCTGCCGGAAGCATGATATCCCCTTTTGGATCGAGGAGAAGGATTTCGAAGATCGGGACGCGGCCATGTTCTGGATGCTGGAACATCAGCTGGCCCGGCGAAATCTGAACAGCTATCAAAGAAGCCTGGTCGGCTTGAAATATGAATCCTTCTACCGTGAGCAGGCCAGAAAGCGGCAGGCTACATTGACCGGCGGCAAGAATCCTCAGCTTCTGCAGAATTCTGCAGAAGCTGAAAAAGGCAACACTATGGATAAGCTGGGCAAGATGGTCGGCGTTTCCCGTGACACCCTGGCAAAGGTCAAGGAACTGGATGCCAATGCCGATGAGGGAACGAAAGAGCAGCTTCGCCGGGGTGAAGTCTCCATTCACAAAGCCTACACCGAGCTTAAAAACAAGGAGCACGAAGGCGAGACCCGCGTGTGTGAACGCTGCGGTCAGGAAAAGCCGTATACGGATTTCAATATTGTGTCCAAAGCCACCCGCTACAGCCTGATCTGTAAGGAGTGCGAAGCGAAAGCAAAGCAGGCGGCCAGGGACTCGGAGACTGCCGCTTCCATGCCGCCGACAGAGGTGACCGGCATGACCGTCCGGGACGGCAAGCTGGCGCATGTGCCGACGCAGCTTCGGGATGATCCCGCCCTGTTCGATCATGTGCTTTCCCAGCTGGAAAGCGCGACTAACGCTTATATTGCCACCTGTGAAACGGCGATTTCCAAGCTC
>ONVN01000300.1 GCA_900321295.1 uncultured Eubacteriales bacterium | reverse complement strand
GCGAGCTCTCCGAAGGCGGAAGACGACTATATTCAGAGGATGATCTGAAACGCATGAAGGTCATCTGTTTTCTGCGGGAGCTGGACATTTCAATCGACGCGATTTCTCAGATTCTGAAGGAAGAGCATCCCGAGAAAGTCATCTCGCTGCTCATTGAACAGCAGGAGAAAAACCTTTCGGAAGATATTTCCGAGAAGCAGAAAAAACTGGAAATGCTGCGTGAGCTGAAAAACGGACTGAAAAGCAAAGCTGTATTCTCTCTCGAAACCATCGGTGACATGGCTGTCATAATGGAAGGCAAGAAAAAACTGAAAAGAATGCACTGGATGATGATTCTGACCGGAATTCCGGTGACGGCACTGCAATGGTTTTCCATCATCTTCTGGATCGCCAGGGGCATCTGGTGGCCGTTCATCGTCTGGGTCCTGGTGGCTGTTCTCTGGGGCGTTTCGGTCAGCCGTTACTACTTCAATCATGTAAAATACATTTGTCCGGAATGCCACGAGATCTTCAAACCAACACTGAAAGAAGCTTTCTGGGCAAATCATACGCCGACCACCCGCAAGCTGACCTGCACGGCCTGCGGACACAAAGGCTTCTGTGTGGAGATCTGGGACGGTGACGGGAAATGACAGAATTCGAAAAAATCGTCATTGGCAAAAGCAGTATTCCCGCTCTGATCATCACGGTCATCCTGATGATCGCAGTCCCTGTCGTCTTCTTCCTCTGCTGGCGCAGAAAGCATAAACAGCAGACAAAGATCGGCTATCTGATTGCAGGAGCCATCGGATTCATCGTTTCTGCCCGGGTGCTGGAGCTTGGCATCCATTATTTCTGCATCGTCTCGGACAATCCCGTTTCCAGGTTCATCAACGGAAACACAATCGCTTTCGTGCTTTATGGAATCGTGATGGCAGGCGTCTTTGAGGAATGCGGAAGGCATATTGTCCTCAAATACATCATGAAAAAGAACCGCACCCCTGAAAACGCAGTCCTGTACGGCATCGGCCACGGCGGAATCGAGATTCTGGCCGTCATTCTTCCTCTGATCATCACCTATCTCGTCATTGCCGTCATGTTCTCCAAAGGAAACGTGGAAGAAGCATTGACGGCGCTGAAGATCACAGAGGAAACTGCCGCCGCTGCACTCCCGAGCGTTCAGGCCGCCGCTGCTTTCGATTACGGTATGATGGCCATGAATGTGCTTGAGCGTCTGCTTGCGATGCTTGGACATATCGGGTTGACCGTCATTGTGTTTTACGGCGTACACAGCGCAGAAAAAGGATACCTGCCGCTGGCGATCCTTCTTCATATGCTGATGGATCTGTTTGCCGCACTTTATCAGCGCGGTGCCGCACCGTTATGGTCGGTCGAGGTCTGGGTTGCTGTGTGGGTCATGGTCATTTTGTTCCTTGCTGTGAAACTGTACCGGAAAATGAAAGGATCTTCTTCAGACTGAAATACGGACTTTGAAGCATACGGACTGTTCTTTTCTCCGGAATGTTCCTTCATTGGAAAAGCAGCTGCCTCACCCCTGAAGCAGCTGCTTTTTTCATATGCTCTTTTGTTTCTTCTGCAGCTTTTTCTTTTCAGATGCCCCTGCTGTGCAGCCACCGGAGAGAATCCCGAAAGCCCTGTACGGCTGCCTGAGGAGCGTACCCGTACAGTTCAATTACGACATTGCCCGGATAACCAATCCCCTCGAGTTTTCTGAGGATTGTGTCCATCCGGATGGTCCCCTGCCCGACAGGACAGGTATAGGCCGGTTTCAGATCTGCACAGGTATTCGCATAGCCTCCCTGACACGGGGCTTCCTGTACTCTGTCCTTCAGATGCACCGTCCGAATCTTTCCTGCAAACAGATCAAAAGCCGCGAGTTCATCTTCGTGATACATGACAAAATTCCCGGTATCAAAGGCACATTCCAGTCCATCCACCTGATCCAGGAAATACTGCAGACCTGCCATGGAATTATACGGAGCAAGCAGTCCGTCATAGTCCTCCATCAGGATGGGCATGCCTCTCTGCCGACCGTATGCCACGGTTTTCCGCAGGCCCTGCAGCATACTTTCCAGATCCCGTACACTGTTTCCTGTCGAAAGGAATCCCGGCACGATGAGCAGGTTGCCCGCACCGGCTTCTGCGGCAAGATCCACCAGCTCGCGCCAGCGTTCTGTTTCCGGGCTGCCCGGAAAATCGCAGAACCCATGCATGCCCTCAATCCCGATGTCCAGTCTTTCCAGAAGCGGGCCCAGTCTCTTTCGGTCGCGTTTCCAGGAATCCGGAGAAAGGTAAAGAAGATCCATGCCTTCCTTTTTCAGGCTGGAAAGAGCCTCTTCCAGAGATTCCCCGGACCTTTCGATACCTTCCGCAATATTTTCATAGAATGCAGCAATTTTCATCGTTTTTCCCCCAGCGGATTCTTTCCCTGATTATACCTCAAGGATCCGCAGAAAAACAGCCATGGCAGCATCTGTGTTGCATTGACATTGGCAAATCAGACTTTGCGCAGAAAAAGATGCATCCTCACTGCCATCTTTCCCGAACAAACGTATCAAAAAGTGCAGGCGTACAGTGCGTCTGACAATGAAACGCTGTGCCCATGCGCAGCAGAGGGAGGTTCTGTATGATGAAACGCGCTATTTGCAGAATGATTCTCAATTTTATAGGTCTTGTAGCCCTGTGGACAGGACTGGAATATATCTACAGCCAGACGATCGGCGGAGACTTCATGCAGAACATCACAAACCCCATTCATCTGATTCCCTGCATTGTCGCTGCCGTACTTGCCGCAGCATGCGGTTTCCTGTTGGAAGAAGGAAAAACCCGCTGCAGGAATGGAAAAATCGCCTGAGAAACCGGACACCGGAAGAATGCCGGAAAGCCTGGTCTGAAATAAAAGACATGCCGCAATGCGGCAGGAGGATAGAACAATGATGAATAAATTTGGAAAAGGCATTCTTTATGCTGTGATTGCTGCAGTCGCATGTGCTGCGCTGGAGCTCTCCTTTGCACTCTCTGTCGGTGAAAATGTCCTGCTGGCATTTGCCCGTCCCCGGTGCATTATTCCCTGCCTTGGTGCAGCGGCCCTCACAGGCGTATTTGCCTTCCTTGCTGAGAAAAACTGGAACGAAGCCGTCCGCTGACTCCGGTTCCTGATCCTTTGAAAACGGACTGACAGCCTCTGGGCTGTTTTTTTTGCCTCCCCGGCAGGCTCTGCTTCTCTTGCGCTTTGCCTTTTTTTCTTTTATGATGTTTTCCATCTGCTGAAGGAGGTCTCAGGTGCATGAACACAAAGCCCGGCACAAACGCTGCATCCCAGTACAACCGTATGACGGAGGAGTCCATTCCCCGGCTGATTGCGCAGCTCAGTGTCCCCACAATCCTCAGCATGCTCGTCACCAATATCTACAATCTTGTTGACACGGCCTTTGTCGGCCGTCTCGGCACCAGCGAAAGCGCAGCCGTCGGCATCATTTTCGGGTTCATGAGCATCCTCCAGGCCGTCGGTTTCATGTTCGGCCAGGGTGCCGGCAGCATTACGGCCCGTCTCCTCGGTGCACGGGACGACCGGAGCGCCTCCCGTATCGCCTCCACCGGGATCATCTGTTCGGTCACCATTGGCCTGCTCATTGCGCTGATTGCTTTCCCCCTGCATCACCGGATCATCCTGATGCTCGGCAGCACGGAAACCATGTATCCCCATGCAAAGAGCTATCTCACCATGATCCTCCTCGCCGCCCCTTTCATGACCGGCGGCTATACGCTCAATAACCTCCTGCGTTATGAGGGGAAAGCTTCCCTGGGCATGATCGGCCTGATGTCCGGTGCCATTCTGAACATTGCGCTGGACCCCATTCTCATGTTTGTCCTGAACATGGGCGTGGCCGGCGCAGCGCTGGCAACTGCTACCAGCCAGATCATCAGCTTCCTGATTCTCCTGAGCATGTTCCTTCGCCGCAAGACCGTGACACAGCTCTCCTTCCGGAATTTCTCCCCCCGACCCTCCGTCATCGCGGACATCATGACAACAGGCCTTCCGAGCATGCTGCGTCAGGTGCTCAACAGCGCAGCCAGTATTCTCCTGAACAGCTCTGCCGCCGTCTACGGAGACGCTGCCGTGGCAGCCATGAGCATTGTCGGAAGAATTTCCTTCTTTGTCTTCGCACTGGCCCTGGGCATCGGACAGGGCTTCCAGCCTGTCTGTGCCTTCAATTACGGAGCAAAAAAGTATGCCAGGCTTCGCAGGGCGTACCGGGTGACGGTCATCATGAGCGAAACCATCCTGATCGTCTCTGCCACCCTTACGCTTCTGTTCTCGGGAAGCCTGATCTCGGTCTTCCGGGATGATCCCGAGGTGATTTCCATCGGAACCCGTGCCCTGCAGCTTCAGATGATCACCATCCTGACCCTGCCTTTCAGTATGGCCACGGAGATGCTCTATCAGAGCACCGGTCACCGTCTCGGCGCTTCTTTCCTGAGTTCCGCCCGCAGCGGCCTGTTCTTTATTCCCTCTCTGCTTCTTCTGTCCCGCCTGCGTGGACTTGCAGGCATTCAGGAAGCACAGCCCCTTGCCTATCTCCTGGCCTTCCCTCTGGCCCTCGTCTTCATCTTTCATTTCATGCGGAATCTGCCGAAAACAGACACGCCTTCCCCTGAAACACCGTCATGACATGCCCTGCAAAAACTTTTTTCCCATTTTTTGCGGAATCACTGCCATTTTCTTCCGGAAATCGTATATACTAGTGAAAGCAGAAATCATTGCTTCAACAATATGAGGGAGGAATATAAAAATGACAGAACTCGATTTGAACGCTATGGAACAAGTTACTGGTGGTGTAAAGCGCAAGATCAATACAGGCTCGAGTGTCAACGCTGCCGTGCGCCGTGCCCCCACACAGGGTGCAAGGAACCAGATCGCTTCCCTGCCCAACGGAACCGTCGTGGATACCATCGATGAAAAACATCCGGTCTATGATTCCGTCAGCAACAGGAACTATGTCATGA
The DNA here is from genome assembly GCA_900321295.1 of uncultured Eubacteriales bacterium. GTDB lineage: Bacteria > Bacillota > Clostridia > Christensenellales > Aristaeellaceae > UBA2943. Next base: position 1,615 of record ONVN01000300.1, on the reverse strand, counting down.
TCAGCTATACCAACAAGAACGGAGAAAAAGAAACCGGCTGGGTTGCCGCTTCCATTGTCGGCCTCCCCCGCAGATAATCCAGAAAGAAAGAAGGGCTCCTGGCAACGCCAGGAGTTTTTCTTTCCCGGAAAACTGCCCTCCAGCCGGTGTCCATACAGACTTCGCAGACAGACTCCGGGGCCTTGGAAGTCAACTCTTGCATTTACTTTGGCAAATCGTATTGTTGCTGTTTTGTTGCTGTTTTCCGGCCCTTCTTCCTGCCAACGAGACCCCGACGGACGTATCAACAAGTGCAGGCGGTCAGAAACCCCTGACATGATGATCAATTCGCCGCTAAACGGCTGGAGGTAAAGATTATGAAAAAGGCATTTATATACGCAGCGCTCAATTTTCTCGTAGCAGCCGCTATCTGGATTCTTCCGGAACTTGTTTTTTCCCTTATTTCCGGAGGCAGCCTTGCGGCCGGTTTCACCCGTCCCGGCTTTCTCGTCGGGTTCGGAGCATGTGCACTTCTGGCTTCCGTTTTCACCTTCTTCTCGGTGAAAAGGAAAGCGGCCTGCTGAATCAACAGCGAGCGCATGTGAACGCGCATCCTCCACGGACAGATGTCTTTTCCCTGACTGTCGTCCCAGAGCCGGCTGCGTTCATTTCATGACAAAAAGGATTGTTTCCCCGGATCCTTCCGGATCCTTCGGAAACAATCCTTTTTCTGTTCTTTCATCTGCCGTGTGCAGCACTTCCGTCAGTTGGTCCAGGTTTCGGTCCGGACAATGTCCCCCATCCCGTCACAAAGGGTGCGGTCCGCAGAGCAGTAGGACAGAACCGTGCCCTCTTTCACAAACATCGGCATGGTTTCCAGATCAACCGCCTTTTGAATCCACTGGCCATGGGAAACATGCTTTTCCTTCGTGAAGTAATCATACCAGGTGCCTTCAGGCAGGTATACAGCACGGGTTCTGCTCTGAGCCAGGGGCTTGAGGACCGGTGCGATAAGCAGCTGGCTGCCGAAGAGATATTCATCGTCCAGACGCCATACATTCCGGTCTTCCGGATACTCCAGGAAGAGGGCCCGCATCATGGGCAGTCCTGTTTCCGTGCACATCCTGGCCTGTTCATAGATATAGGGCATCAGGGAATAGCGCAGCCTGTCAAATTTTCTGAAAATGTCACAGGCCTGTTCGGAAAAAAACCAGGGTTCCCGGTGTGTCCGGTCGCCTGCGCCATGGCAGCGGGAGTGAGAGGAGAACAGTCCCAGCTGTGCCCAACGGATATACAGTTCGTCATCCGGCAGCCCGATGAAGCCGCCGATATCATGGGAGAAGAAGGCATGGCAACGCCCAGCCTGTTCGATGCCCACACCCATCCCGCCACCGTCGGCATGACAGACTGGCATACGCGGATGGGACTCCCGGATTATGACGGGATCATCGAGTTCATCACGAACTATCTCGCCGAGCAGGACAAAGAGGAAGCGCCTTTTGTTTACTTCGAGTACTATCCCTCCAATCTCTTCGGACCGGAAGGCCCTAACAAGGCACCCCTGGATGCCATCGCTCCCGACCGTCCGATCCTGGTCCGCGACTTTTCCGACCATGCCAGCTGGATCAACACCAAG
>ONVN01000263.1 GCA_900321295.1 uncultured Eubacteriales bacterium | reverse complement strand
GAAAAAGCGACGGCGAACAGGTCTTCAAAGGAACCTTTCGCAGGGATTGCGATACCGCGGTTCACATCGCCGAGCAGCAGCAATGTATCGCCGGGCTTGATGCCGAAGATTTCTCGGGCCTGCTTGGGAATGACAATCTGACCTTTTTCGCCGACGGTGGCAGTCCATGCGTATTTGCCTTTCAGTTCATTCATGGTCGGAAAAAACCTCCGTAGTATGATTTGTATAACAAATCATACTACGGAGGAATTCAGAGGTCAAGATTTCTGTGAAAAAAGTTTTTCAGGAGAAAGTATGAATCGCACAAAGCGCCATGGATTATGACTGCAGTGCCTGGATGGCCCGTTCAACACGGTCGTGTCCCTCTCCGCTGACAATGCCCCAGTCCTCACGCTGGAGACGGAGAACTTCCCTGTACGCTGCAGCGGCTCCGGCAGGGTCCCCGCAGATCTCACAGATATGGGCAATGCTTTGTGCACTGTCGGTGAATTTGGGGGAGGGCTGCAGGTCCTGACCTCTGCGGTACCATTCGACGGCTTTGTCATATTCCTGGCGCAGCGTATACAGATCGCCCAGTGTCAGGGCACAGCACCATTCCTGATCCGCCAGGTTTTCCAGTTCGTGCAGCAGTTTTTCGCATGCACTGCTGTCTCCCTCGGCCTGAGCAATCATGTACCGGTACATCGGGGTACGAAAGGTGTGGTCAATGCGTGAGAATCTTTCCAGCCATTCACGGGCCTCCCGGAGGCGTTTGTCGTCGATCAGATTGTCAAGCAGCCACATGATGGCAGCACGGTTTTCCGGATTCCGGCGGCAGTAATCGCTGAACCATGTGATCAGGGCATGATGATTCCGGACATTCCAGTCCGGAATGTAGCTGTTCCAAGCATTGGCCAGTTCACTGAGTGCATCCGAGTCTCCGCCTGACTTTTCCACGGCTTTTTTGCCGCAGACGATTGCCTTCAGGCGATATTCCTCCGCCTGATGATTATAGAGTTTTGTCAGCAGGATTTCTGCATGGGCCTCACAGTCCGGGACTTCGGCAAAAGCCAGGAGCTGCTGTTCAAGCTGACGCACCTCTGCATCGCTGAACAGACCGTGGTCATCGATGTGATGTTCCATGCGCTCCATCTGCTGTTCAGGGCTCATGGCGAACAGCTGGTCAATGGAGACACCGAAGTAGACTGCAATCTCCGGCAGCATCTGGATATCGGGCATGCTGTTTCCGCATTCCCATTTACTGATGGTTTGCGGACTGACACGAAAGGCTGCCGCAAGTGCTTCCTGTGTGAGCCCCCGATCGATTCTTAGGCGGCGGATTTCTTTACCCATTTCCATTTGGATAACCTCCTGTGGTTGATGGCTTGATCATAGCATGCAAAAAGAGGAAAAAACAGCGATCAGCAGGGGAGTTACCTCCCGCAGTCGTTGAGTTTTCCTTCGGATCATGGCGCTGGAACTCTGCGAGCAGAAAAAAGGATTCCCGAAGCCGGCAGAACCAGGCAGGATGAATTATTGCCCGTTCCCCTGCTGGGTTATTTCCAGAACGGTGCCCACCGGGGCGGCATCGAAAGCAAGGATGCCACTGTCTCTGTCAGCACCGTTCAGATAGGCTCCGAACCTGCCCTTCAGAACAAGGTTCAGAGGTTTCATGTCGGAGTAATCCAGAAACTGCGTGTATCGGGGATAATCGGTACACGAGCCTGTGATGTGAGCAACACGACCGATGCTGTTCAGATAGGCCATCATATCTTTATCCTCGGAGAAAAGTTCAACCCTGAGTCCTTCACAGCCATGCTTTTTTCCGTCGTCACCCAGGACCTCTCCTGTCTTGTACCCGACAATATGGACATCGACTTCTTTTCCATAGAGGGCTCTTGCATCTTTGACAGGCCGGAAAGCGGTTGTGACATGGTATTTGCGGGTGACTATTTCGTATGGCACAGCATCACCCCGGACCTGCGTGAAAACTGCATCAACGGCATTGTTGTCGAAAAAGACTGCTTCATAGACGACATACTGTACAACCTGATTGGAGGGAGAATCCTGCTGGGATAACAGGGAAGGCTGGCTCTCCGCCAGACCGTGCCATGCCAGGCACAGGATCAAAAGCAGCGCAAGCCCAGTCAAAGCAGTTTTCTTTTTCAACTGCAGCATTCTCCTCTGCCATCGTCGTTTGTTCATACCCGGAAGCACCATCTTCTTCATGGAAGATTGCCTGTCTGTCCATACAGAGCCCAGTCATCAGGATGAAATTCAGAATCCGATTCAAATGGAATTTCGACATTCGGATCCCTTTCTTCCCATCAGAGGCTGGTTTTCCTTCCCGTAGCGGCTGTCAGTTCTTTCCGGAATAAAACTCCGTGCTGGTTTCATTTGCCTGAATTAAAACAGAACTCTGATGGAACGTGCGGATCATTTCATCTGCTGCGGCATGGACCGCATCCAGGCTGGTATCGCTCAGGTAAATAACGAGGGTGTACTCCTGATACAGTGTCCCGGCATCCGCCCATCCGCCATTCGCTTCCTGAATTGTATAGCCGCCAAAGTGATCAACCAGGATCTTTGCGGCAGCATCCTTGGCTTCATCCGGCGAAAAAACCGGCTGATTGGTATCCTTGTCATTGGTGCCCAGATACAGAACATACTGGATGTCCCGGACTTCCGGCTTCCTGGGCGTCAGTGTCAGAACGAGATTGACGATGGATATGCACAAGGCAAGAATGGCAATAGCCAAAGTGATGGTTCCGATCTTTTTCTTCATTTTGCTCACCTTTCTGTTGTTTTTGTATGTCCGTGAAACAACCTGGTTTTGTGTTTATGCGCAGTTCCTTGAATGAGACATATTACAGTATGTTCTGCCAGGTCCTTTACGAATCCTTTTTTCCATTCTGATGCGTGCGATGATGAAATTCGTCCGTGAAGGAGTCAAGCATACAAGATGAATAGGATGGAGTCCGGAATCTGCGTCCCGGTACAGCCCATCCTTTAGGTGCGATTTCATACTCTTTTTCTGATTTTTCTGCATCATCATCGTGGAATGAGGCTGCCAAATTCCACCTGATTCCAATTACACATACGGAAAGGAATTAAACCATGCCCTCTCCTCAAAAGGTTTCTTTTTAGGATACTGTAAATCGTTTTCAGCAATTCCAACGGGTAAATAACAGACCAACTCATAGTTGTCAGGCACATTTAATATCTGTGCCATCTGATCACAAATTCTGTCATCATCCGTAATATGGCCTTCATACCAGCAACTTTGATATCCCAATTCCACAATAGCAAGAAGCATATTTTGAATTGCGGCTGAATAGTCCTGCACAGCAAAGCATTTATCTCGGTAGGCATTAATTCTTTGTGTGAGAACGCAGATCGCCGCTGGCGCAGTTTCTCCAACAGGCGGAACTATCACACGGTGGAGTTTTTCCAACACCTTTGGATCGTCAACTGCAATCAATGACGTTGTCTGCATATTACAACCCGATGGGGCCTCAAGACCAGCCTGCATAATCTTGATCAACTCGTCCTTTGGTACAGGAATATCCTTATATTTTCCTCTGTAACTATGCCTGCAGTGTATGGCGTCTATCACATTCATAGCATTCTCCCTCTCGGATTCCGATTTTCCGCTGCAAATCTTCAGTTTGCACCTTGCAAGCCTTTTCTCGTATCCGTTCAATTTTGCGTAAGCAAACAAACGGTCTCGACATGCCTTGAGGAAATGAAATAGATAGTCATTTTCCGTGCCTGTTCGCAAAATCGCAGTCAGGAACATATCCACCGGTTTTTGCCCATTGGACGTTTGTGGGAACATGTCGACAAACTGGAATTATGAAAAAGTATTATCATGTTATTGCAATAGTCTATATGATAGCTTGAAAGTATACCATACTAAAAAGTCTTGTGTAACTTCCAAAAATCGAT
>ONVN01000057.1 GCA_900321295.1 uncultured Eubacteriales bacterium | reverse complement strand
GTACCACCTGGCATTACATTCAGGTTGGCAGCTTGAAAGGTTATATGATGCGGCAATATCTTACCGCAACCGATCCCGGTGGCCATGATCCTTTTCCGATTACAGGCACTGCTTATGTGACCAGCGCAAATGGCAAAGGCGTTCGTCTTCGCTCAGGGCCTGGGACAGGTTATAGTGTAATCGGTTTATATGAAGTCAATACTTTGGTCACAATTCTTGAAGGTGGACCCAGTTGGTGCAGAATTCAGATTGGTTCACAGGTCGGTTATATGATGACCAAGTTTCTGACCAAAAAACCAGGGCCTTCTCCTGAGCCGCCAGTCGTCCACTATACTGCCTATGTAACAAGTCCGAATGGAAAAGATGTTTACCTGCGTTACGGTCCTTCCACCGCAGAAGCTGCCATTGCACTTTACCCAGTCGGAACAGAAGTTACTGTGCTGAAGACAAATGGGACATGGGACTATGTGATGATCGGAACGCGCACGGGCTACATGATGCATAAATATCTTACAACTTCTCCTGTAACCAATGTAATTACCGATGTTTCGATCAGCAATTCTTCGCCAAAAGTGAATGACACTCTGACCGCCAATATTGTTCCTGGCAGTGCTACTGCCAGCTACACCTGGATTAACGATCTTGGGGTTGTTCTCTCCTCGGAATCCTATTATGTCGCGAAAGCTTCTGACATCGGCCGCAAAATCCGCGTCCGTGTTGTGGGCACCGGCGCATATACTGGCTCTGCAACAAGCAACTACACGAATGCAGTATCCAATTCAGGTGGTTCCAATATTGTGACCGGATGCACAATTAATAACAACAGCCCGCGTGTAAATGACATTCTGAAAGCCTCGGCGGTCCCAAGTGATGCAACGGTATCCTATATCTGGTACCGTGAAGGCAATATCAGCATCGGCACAGGTTCCACCTATACTGTCACTTCGGCTGACACAGGGTTTGCACTCTATGCCGTGGCAATCGGCTATAACTCTTGGACAGGCAGTGCAACCAGTTCCAAGACCTCTCCGGTTCTTCCCGTTTCTGACGTTGCTCTGAGCGGGACCGTGACACTTCCTCCAAGCGCCGTCGTTGGCAATGAGCTCACACCTTCCCTTTCCCTCAATTCGTATGCAATCACATATCAGTGGTATCAGAATGGTGTACTTGTCGGAACCGGAAGCAAGCTTCAAATCACGGAAGATATGGCGGGCGATGATATCCGACTCGTTGTCACCGCCGTATCTGGCAGTGGCTATACAGGAAGCGTATCAAGTTCCTATTGCCTGATTCAGACATCGATTCATGGCTAAGCTTGAGGACTCACTCCCCTTTATAAAAATAGCACATTCGAAGAAAAAGGCATTCGGAAGCACCTTCGCTGGGCTTCTGAATGCCTTTTTCAATTATCAGATTTGTAATGATGAATGTCTGTATCTCAGCCTGTTCATCTTCATACCTGTCATAAGCTTTAAACCAATATCCAGCGCAGAATCTATTCTCTGTAATAAGAATAGATCCTTTCTAATACGAAGAGTCGCCTTCATTGGTTTCCCGACCATGAGTCATTCATCTTGAAAAGGACAAGTATCTTTCATTTTCCTGTCAAAGAACAGGATAAAGCAGTCCTGAACTCTGCTTTTCCCGGAAATCATCATATGGACCAGAAAATGAAGGAAAAGAAAAGAGGCCATTAAGGCCTCTTAGAGATACCAATTACTCATAGGAACATGCGTTCTCAAAGGGAAGCTGAATAATCATGGTACGTCCTGGCTGAAGAGCAACTTCTTCACCATTCTCATCATAGAAAACAGTACGTACATTGATTCCCTCACGATACCATCCGCCGGAAATATGACGGCCGTTCATAAAGATATCGCAGTTGCCACCAATGCTGGCATAAGTTCCAGTTGATTCATTGTATTCACCGATATTCTGGGTTACAGGCGCGTCACGTCCAAGATAGGTGGTTTCTGTCCACTGAATGATGACGTTACTGAAGTCAATCGGTTCCTGTGTTTCCAGTTCAACCCATTCTACCGGGTTTCCTTTTTTCGAATCAGACTGAAGGTAGCGTGTATATTTGCCAGAAGCAGCGTTGTACATATAAATCTCATTGGAATCCTTACGATTCCAGCTGACATTGATCGTTGTTGCAGCATCGCCACCGGTATATGCAGCATCCGCAAATTTCATGGTGTGATTGATCTGAGAAGGATATGCGATAATGTCAGGCCATTCCGGCATCAGGTAATCGATAAGGAAACCAGCGGGATCGCCGGTGCGGTTGTTCGGAGCCTTCAGATTTGCATTATGAAGATATTTGGAAGAATACTTATCATAATACTTTTTCCAGGGACGATTGGTGCCGACAGTGCCCGGCCAGAGAAGACCTTTTTCAGAAGCACCTGTTCTGCGGGTCTCTGTAATGACGTTGGTCAGTTTATATTCCTGCTGGCCATAATACATGACTCCGCAGTCCCATTCTTCGCGAAGCCAGATATGGCCCACACGTGCTGAACGAATAGGTCCGACAGCATCCGGAATCACATCGGAGAAAAGAGCCGTCATACGAACTTCACCATTTGCATGAAGCGGGAGTTCATAGATCATATCAGCATACTGAAGTCCCCAAGGAGCACGATTACCCGTGCCGCAAGCTTTTGTTTTGTCATCATAGGGGCAGCTGATCTGAACAAGGACAGGGAAATAGACACCCTTTACAGCAAGACCTGCAAAATCATCCGATACATCATAATCGGAAAGCTTCAAACCTGTTGTAGGACTGATTCCCGGTTCTACCGTATTATCCGTAAATGTTGAACGCTGAATGCCGCGATTTGCCGTAGCATTGATCACTGTCTCAGCCATAGCAGTGTTGACAAGAAGTGAAAGAACAAACAGCACTGCAAGAAGACGCTTCATATAACAAAATTCTCCTTCCATAATGGTTTACATAAAGAAACAAAAGATACTATACATCGTTTGCTCCTATAAATCAAGTAATATGTCTAAATGTTTGTTTTTTGTTACAAAATATTAATTTTTTAAGGAATATTGTAACAAGTTTTACCTCATATTCTCCCCGCCTCATCCTGCATCTTCATATCTTGTGATGACCGTCACTGGATTCCTGTGATTCTCAGTATCAATCCTCATTGAACCATTGACCCGTTCAAAATGGACTGAATAGTAATGCTCCGTTGGATTGGGAAATTCATGCTGGAATTGTTTCCTGTCCGAAGGAGGAAAACTGCTGTACAGGATGCTGCTGTCCGGAGCAATACACACAGCCTCCGGAACAACAACTGTGCTCCTGCCATGTGCCAGTAAGCGAAGGCCAAGGGCAACTGCACCAAGATCTGATTTATAGGTTTCAAACCCATTCATCTGGAAAAACAGCGTTTTCCGGATCATCATGCATACAGAAGAGACAGCCGTGCATTCACGAACAGATCGGTCATACAGCTGATATGTTGGTCCAAAACGATTTTCCCCCCGCATGCGTGCAACAGCACAGGCAGGAACATTCACAGCATATCCGCACACAAGATAATTGTGTTTTCTGTCAACAATACTTCCCCCGCTGCATCCGATCCACGGTCTGGTGGAATACATGATCAGACGCTCAAGCCACGTCTTTTTACAGAATCTGATGCCTTGTTCAAGAAACAGGAGCAGATTGCCGTGCGCTTTCTGTGCTGCATCTGCAAAATCCAAAGCCTGTAATACTGGCAAATGCATGATTTCAGCCATATCCGGTGTACCACCAATGACCAGTATTTCACACATTCGTCCTTTTTCCCGGATTTTTCCTTTCAGCAACCGCGTGACCCATCCAGCATCAAATCCCCCGTCAAGGCTGTGGACGATCAAGGAAACACTGGATTCTTCAGGAATGTCATAGGTGACGAAAGGTCTGAATTCCAGCATCTCTGCTTTTCCATGAAGACCCAGTCTTTCCAGCTGATCATTTACGCCGCGGGCAGCAGCCAAAGCGCATCTTTCTGCGCTGGAATGTGAGAATGAAGTGTTCAGCATTCTCCAATGATACAAGGGCCGCGGAATATGTGCAATCGCTTTGGCACGTTCCGTAGCTCTCAAGGCAAGGTCATGGTCCTGACTTCCGTCGCAGCAGGAACGAAGCCCCTCCAGAGCCCGTATAAGTTCCGCCGACATCGCCATAATGTGACATATGTAATTACCGGATCGAAGCGCTTCCGGTGAAAAATCAGCTTTCAGATGTTCGTCAAAGAAGATGGATCCATCCTCATTGGTTTTATCCTCATCGGAATAGATGAAATCAGCGCCGCGCTCAGCTGCATCCAGGATCCAGTAAACACAGTCAGGAGTGAGCAGATCATCATGATCACACAGGGCGACATAATCGTTTTTCGCCAGCGCAAGTGCCTTATTTGTATTCCCGGAAATCCCGAGATTCTCTTTTCCGAACAGGATATGGAACCGTTCATCCAGAGCCGCGATTTCCTTCAGCATGCGAATCGTTTCTTCGTTTGTACTGGCTCCATCATAGAAACAGGCTTCCCAGCTTTCACAGGTCTGGTCAAGCATGGAATTCGCCAGATCCCGCAGCAGGTCAGGACGCGTATTATAGGTAGGCACCAAAAAAGAAAGCGAATGATGAAACACACGTTCATGCTGCAGATGACATTCGTCTGCACCAGGCAGGTTTTCTCTGAACCAGCTGTCATAATGCATATTCTCGTCATTGCGCTGTGCGATCATACGTTTGATATCCTTATGATAAAGAAGACGGCATTTGAAAAGGGCATATACGCCGCTCACCTGGTCCCTTTTCCACGCATCTTTTACTGCATTCCATTTTCTGCCAATCGAACTCAATGCAAACTCCTTTTCTCTCCCGCACATTGTTTTCGGCAGGGGCATTCTTACGGTTCTTCCGCTAAAGATCCATCCGGCAGGACATAAACAGTCCCTGTTTTCTCAAATC
>ONVN01000147.1 GCA_900321295.1 uncultured Eubacteriales bacterium | reverse complement strand
TTCTTTACATCCGGCGGAAGTGAGGCCGACAACCAGGCCATCCGGTCTGCGGCAGAGCTGGGAAGAAAAAAAGGAAAGAATCATATTGTCTCCACGGCTTTTGAACATCATGCCGTCCTGCATACCCTCCGGAAGCTGGAAAAGGAAGGCTTCCAGGTGACCCTGCTGGACGTTCACAGCGACGGGCTGATCCGGCCGGAGGAAGTGGAGAAGGCCATCCGGGAAGAGACCTGCCTGGTGACCGTCATGTATGCCAACAATGAGATCGGTACCATTCAGCCGATCGGAGAGATCGGGGCCATCTGCCGGAAACACGGCGTCCTGTTTCATACGGATGCGGTTCAGGCAGTGGGCCACCTGCCCATCGACGTGGTCCGGGATCAGGTGGACCTGCTTTCGGCTTCAGCCCACAAGTTCCACGGACCCAAGGGTGTTGGTTTTCTGTATGCGAGGAAGGGCGTGCCGCTGACCACTCTGATTGAAGGCGGAGCCCAGGAACAGGGAAAGCGGGCAGGTACCGAGAACGTCCCGGGCATTGCCGCCATGACTGCGGCCCTGAAAGAAGCGGCGGAAGGCATGGAACGGAATGCAGCCGTGATGACGGAAAAAAGGGACAGGCTGATCCAGGGCCTGAAACGCATTCCGCATTCTGCCCTCAACGGGGATGAAAAACGCAGGCTGCCGGGCAACGTGAATTTCTGTTTCGAAGGCATTGAAGGGGAGTCCCTGCTGCTGCTTCTGGACGACAGGGGCATTCAGGCTTCTTCCGGAAGCGCCTGCACCTCCGGTTCCCTGGATCCGAGCCATGTGCTCCTGGCTATCGGGCGGGTGCATGATGTGGCCCACGGCTCCCTGCGGCTGAGCATCGGGGAGGACACCACCGATGCGGATATCGATGAGCTGATTACCAGTGTCACGGAGGTCGTGACCTATCTGAGAAGCTTTTCGCCCATCTGGCGGGACCTGGTGAGCGGAAAGAAAGCGTTTATTTTACCATGAGGAGGAAACCAGCATGGCACTGTACAGTGAAAAGGTAATGGACCATTTCCGGAATCCCAGGAATGTGGGTGTGATTGAGGATGCAGACGGGGTCGGTGAAGTGGGCAATGCAAAATGCGGCGATATCATGAAAATGTACCTGAAGATTGAGGATGATATCATTCAGGATGTGAAATTTGAAACTTTCGGGTGCGGCAGTGCCATCGCCTCAAGTTCCATGGCGACCGAACTGATCAAGGGAAAACCGGTGGCGGAAGCCATGGAACTGACAAATAAGGCCGTGGCGGAAGCCCTCGATGGACTGCCGGCCTATAAGATGCATTGCTCCGTTCTGGCCGAGGAAGCGATCCATGCGGCGTTGGACGACTATCACAGCAGAAACAAAAAAGAAACATAATGCCTATTGACATAGTAGGCAAGTGAAATTATACTATGCACAATTCATCCGAAAGGAGGCGTGGAACATGTTCAGAGAAAACCTTCAGCGTCAGATCATGATGTTTTGTCGAATGCTTTTCTCCCGGGCATGTTCCATGGCAGGAGCGTTCGGCTCATTTTCCGTGCGTCTCCGGAGACCGGCCTGCTGAACCAGGCGGGAACCAGAAAGCCATATGCCCGGGAGTATGACGGAGTCCCGGGCATTTTTGTATTCGAAAAAGAAGACAGCCAAGGCTGAAAGGAGAAAAGAAAATGAGTCAGTACAGATTTGAAACCCTGCAGCTTCACGTTGGACAGGAACAGGCAGATCCGGCCACCGACAGCCGTGCCGTTCCGATCTATCAGACCACGTCCTATGTTTTTCACAACAGCCGCCATGCGGCGGACCGCTTCGGTCTGGCGGATGCGGGCAATATTTACGGCCGCCTGACCAACTCCACGCAGGACGTCCTGGAAAAGCGGCTGGCGGCCCTCGAAGGAGGAAGCGCAGCACTTGCCCTGGCCTCCGGTGCTGCTGCCATCTCCTATACCGTGGAAGCCCTGGCGGCAAACGGCGGGCATATCGTGGCCCAGAAGACCATCTACGGCGGCAGTTTCAATCTCCTGGGACATACGCTTCCCCAGTACGGGATTGAGACCACCTTTGTCAACGCCCACGACCTGAAGGAAGTGGAAGGGGCGATCCGGGAAAATACCCGGGCGATTTATCTGGAAACTCTGGGGAATCCCAACAGCGATATCCCGGACATTGATGCGATTGCGGAGATCGCCCACCGGCACGGTCTGCCCCTGGTGATTGACAATACATTCGGCACGCCCTATCTGATCCGGCCCATCGAACACGGGGCAGACATTGTGGTCCATTCGGCGACGAAGTTCATCGGAGGTCACGGCACCACCCTGGGAGGCGTGATTGTGGAGAGCGGAAAGTTCAATTGGAAAGCTTCCGGAAAGTATCCGAATATCGCCGAGCCGAACCCGAGCTATCACGGGGTGTCCTTCTATGATGCAGTAGGTCCGGCTGCCTTTGTGACCTATATCCGCGCGATCCTTCTGCGGGATACCGGTGCGTGCATTTCTCCTTTCAATGCCTTCCTGCTGCTGCAGGGTGTGGAAACCCTGTCTTTACGCCTGGACCGCCATGTGGAAAACACGGCGAAGGTTGTGGATTACCTGCAGCATCATCCGCTGGTGGAAAAAGTCAGCCATCCGTCCCTGCCGGACCATCCGGACCATGCACTGTATGCGAAATACTTCCCCAGGGGCGGAGGATCCATTTTCACCTTTGAGATCAAAGGCGGACAGGAAGAGGCCTGGGCCTTTATCGACCATCTGGAGATCTTCTCACTTCTGGCCAATGTGGCGGATGTCAAGAGCCTGGTGATCCATCCCGCATCCACCACCCATTCCCAGCTCTCGGAGGAGGAACTCCTCGACCAGGGCATCCGCCCGAATACGATCCGCCTGTCCATCGGCACAGAACATATTGATGACATCCTTGCGGACCTGGAAAAAGGCTTTGATGCCGTCCGCGCGCTGCAAAAATAAAAAACGGCTGCAGGACATGATGTGCAGCCGTACAAAAGAACATGCACGGTTCCCGAAAAAAACGGGTCCGCAGCCCATGCAGGGTTTGCGGACTCGTTTTTTCATCCGGATTCTTCCGGGCTCAGAGACTCTGTGCCATCTGTTCAAGGGCATGAAGGACCTCCGGGTCATGGTTGGTGAAGATCCCCGCGTCTTCCAGACCGAGATACCCGAGAAAGTCGCCGTCATAGGAGAACTTGGCACCTGTGAACATATCCGGGTCTCCGGAACTGAGAAACATGGCCACTTTTCGGAGATTCTCCGGGGCTTTGGGATAGAGGGCGGAATAGAAGCGGTCAACGGTGCATTTCAGCTGTCCGCTGATGCCGTGATAATAGATGGGGGAGGCCAGGATGAGCATGTTCGTTTCCAGGAGAAGCGGGTAAATCTCCTGCATGTCATCCTTCTGGATGCAGGTCCCGTTCCCTTTGCCATGGCAGTACTCGCAGGCCAGGCAGCCGTGGATCTGTTTCCGGCAGACAGGAATGACCGTGACCTCATGGCCAGCCTTTTCGGCGGCTTTGCGGAAGATGTCAATCATTCGGACCGTGCTGCCGTTTGGACGCGGACTTCCGTTCAGAACAAGGATTTTCATGGCGTATTCCTTTCTCAGTACCAGTCGTGCTTTTCCCCGCGATCCAGGGCCTGGATCTGTGCCATCTCATCCTCTGCCAGTTCAAAGCCGAACAGGTCGAGGTTTTCCCGGATATGTTCCGGGTTGGAGGAACCTGGAATGACGACGATGCCCCGCTGCAGATCCCAGCGCAGAATCACCTGGGCCGCGGAAACCCCGTGGGCCGCCGCAATCGTGCAGAGCGTTTCATTGCCAAGGAGGGATGCGGTATAGCCCCGGCCGCCCAGCGGATACCAGCACTGCACCACGATCCCTTTCTCCTGGATGAAGGGCACCACGTCCTGCTCCTGATAGAAGGGATGGATTTCATTCTGGACAAGGGAAGGCTGGATGGTGACCTTCGGCAGGAAGTCGGTGAGCTCATCCACATACCAGTTGGAAAGGCCCAGGGAATGAATCTTTCCTTCCGCCACATAGCGCTCCATGGTCCGGTAGGCGTTCACGTCCCCGGAATCCGGATGATGCAGAAGGAGCAGATCGATATAGCCGAGATCCAGCTTTTCCAGAGCCATTTCGATGGCGGCTTCCGGATCCCCGAACTGGGTGGGATAAATCTTGGTGATGACGAAGATTTCCTCCCGAGGAATTCCGTATTCGGCCATGGCCTGGCGCACGCCTTCGCCTACAGCGTCTTCATTGCCATACATGTATGCCGTGTCGATGAGTCTTCCGCCGGCGGCCAGAAGTGCCTTGACGGAGTTGACGCAGGTATCGTGCTCCAGCGCGTAGGTGCCAAGCCCCAGAATCGGCATCGTATAGCCGCTGTTGAGCAGGACGGTTTTGGTTTCAAAGCTGAACTTTCCCACCATACTTTCCTCCGCACACACAGGCAGATGGAGGCAGAGAAGGAAGAGCGAAAGAAAGGCGGCAATCTGTTTCATAGACCCTCCGGGATGGGTTGAATTGTGGCAGAAGGATGCGGCTCGGGTCAGAGTCTGGCCGAGAAATCGGCCAGTACTTCGGAGATTTTGATCTGCTGCGGGCAGACCTGTTCACAGCTCCGGCACTGCAGGCAGGCCTGAGGCCGTTTGTCTTCGGGAAGGGCTCCCAGGGCCATGGGAGCGATGAAGCCGCCGCCGGTATAGGCATGCTCATTGTACAGGGAGAGCAGGTGGGGGATATCCAGTCCTTGGGGGCAGTGGCTGACGCAGTAATGGCAGGCCGTGCAGGGCACCGTGCCGACGGAGAGCATGCGGCCGGCAATTGTCAGAAGGGTGCTCATCTCACCCTCTGTGAGCTTTTTGTCCTCGGAGAAGGTCACAAGGTTCTTTTCCAGCTGCTCCTGATTGGACATGCCGGAGAGAATCATGGTGACGGAGGGAATGCTCTGCAGGAAACGGAAGGCCCAGGCGGGGATTTCCTCCTCGGGACGGAGGGCTTTCAGTTCCTTTTCATACTCCGGCTGGAGCCTGGCGAGTTTGCCGCCGCGCAGGGGTTCCATGACCCAGACGGGAAGGTTCCATTTTTCCAGAAGGTGGACTTTGTCTTTTCCGCGTTGAAAGGTCCAGTCCAGATAGTTCAGCTGCAGCTGGCAGAATTCCATGTCCTTGCCGTAGGCTTCCAGGAAGCGTGTGAGCACGGGCATGTTTCCGTGGCAGGAGAAACCGAGGTGACGGATGCGGCCGTTCCTCTTCTGCTCCATGAGGTAGCTGTAGATGCCGTACCTGGCGTCATCCAGATAGGCATCGATGTTCATTTCGCAGACGTTATGGAAAAGGTAGAAATCAAAGTATTCCACGCCCAGTTTCCTCAGCTGGGCCTCAAAGATTTCCTCCACCTTTCCCCAGTTGGAGGGATCGTATCCGGGAAACTTGGTAGCCACATAGAAGCTGTCCCGGGGATAGCGGGCGAGAGCTTTGCCCATGACGAGCTCCGAATGCTCCCCATGATAGCCCCAGGCGGTGTCATAGTAGTTGATGCCGCTCTGCATGGCAGTGTCCACCATGCGGAGAGCAGCTTCCTCATCAATGCGGCTGTCATCCCCGTCCACAACGGGCAGGCGCATAGCGCCGAAACCGAGGGCGGAAAGCTTCATTCCCTGAAAATCACGATAAATCATGTTGGGTCCTCCTTTATCCGATCCGTTTTTCCTGGGACCGGATCAGGTAATCCATCCGGTCCACCCGTCGCTGGGTTTCATGCATCTCCTCCAGCCGTTCGCAGCGTTCCCTGCGCATCTGGCTGAGCATTTCCCCATAGCTTCCTTCGTCATACAGAGTGCCGATCCGCGCACAGGCTTCCGCACTGCATCCTGCATCGGACAGTCCCTGCATCAGCCGATCTTTTTCTTTCATAGCGGTTTCCTTCTGACGGCAATTTGCGGGTTCCATGGTGATTATATGGGCTTGCAATGATTTATACAAATGGTTATGATGAATATCATGAAATGCCGAAACGGAATATCATGCGGAAGGGGAATGGAAGAAATGGAAATCAGGACACTCCGGTATTTTCTGGCAGCGGCCCGGGAGGAAAACATGACCCGCGCAGCGGATCAGCTGCATGTAACCCAACCCACCCTGTCCAAGGCGCTGAAGGCCCTGGAGGATGAGTTGGGAAAAAAGCTGTTTGTTCGTCACAGCTTTTCCATTGCACTGACGGAGGAGGGAATGCTGCTGCGGGACCGGGCTGAGGACCTGGTCTCCATGGCCGACAAGATTGAGAAGGAGTTCCTTTCCCTGGATGAGGTGACCGGCGGTGAGCTGTTCCTGGGACTGGCCGAGTCCTGGCAGATCCGGTACCTGGCACGGGAGATCCGTCAGCTCAAGAACCGATATCCGGGGCTGACCTACCACATTACCAGCGGAGATACGGAGCAGGTGACGGAAAAGCTGGACCGGGGGCTCCTGGACTTTGCCGTGCTTTGCGAAACACCGGACCCGAGAAAGTACGAATCCCTGCTGTTTCCGGAGGCCGATATCTGGGGTGTCGTTATGCCGTCGGACCATCCGCTGACGCAAAAAGAGACCATCTCGGTAGATGATCTCATCGGGGTTCCGCTCTTCACCTCGGAACAGGGATGGAAACATGATCTTCCCAGATGGTGCGGGGAGCATCTGGAAAAACTGCGCATGGAAGGTTCCTTTAGACTGTCCTACAATGCATCCATGTTTGTGCGGGAAGGGCTCGGACTGCAGCTGACCTTTGCGCATCTGGTGGATACCTCTTCGGAAAGCGGCCTGGTTTTCCGTCCCCTCTCGCCACCTTTGGAAACGAAGCTCTACCTGATCTGGAACCGGTATCAGACCCTTACCCCCATGGCAGAGCGGTTTCTTCAGCAGGTATCGTCACATTTTCATTCATGAACCCATGGAAAATCAAGGATTGTTAAGAATTATTTCCTCATCTTCAGAAGAAGCTTCCCATCGCAGCATCTCCCACCTCCACCCTGCAGCTGACGGAAAAATGCAGACAGATCAAAACCGTCACCTTTTCTTTTATCTGGAAAAGACCTATAATAGGTCCGCTCTGCCGTAGGGAAATACCGGCAGCCATCTTCTGGAGGATTCGCATGGATAAAACACCGTTTTGGAGAAACCTTCTTCTCTTTTTCCTGTTCCTTACCCTGGTTTTTTCGCATTGTCTGCCAGCCATTGCTGAAGAGGTGATTGAAGAGGAGGAGGAGCTGCTGATCACTCTTTCCCTTCCTATGGATTATAAGACAGGCGGCGTGCCTCCCCGGAAGGACGGCTGGAAGCTGGACGGAAAGATTCCGGTCTCCTATCAGGATTCAAGCATTTCCGTCACCTTTGAATCGGATTCCATCACCCATAAGCTGTCGGCCGGTAAATACAGGGGCCGAACCGTTACGGATGAGGTTTGGACCGTCAGGATTCAGATTGGCCATCCCTCCCAGCTCCGCACCGCCGTTTCTTCCGATTCCTACAAGGGTTCTGCCCACATGGATTCGATCAAGCTGGCCTCCGGTAAAAACGCCGTGGTTGCTATGAACGGAGATTACTTCAAATCCGAAAACAGGGATGCAGGGTACGTCGTCCGTCAGGGAGAGCTCATCCGCGATGCGACCCATAACGCGCGCGGCCTGGTTTTCGATACGCTCCTTATCGACAGCGAGGGCGATTTCCATGTGGTTTATGCCGCTGTCACGGAAACGATCGATGCGTATGTCGCTGAAAACCTGACACCCCTCGGGCGTACCGTGATGGATTCCTTCAATATAGGCCCAGTGCTGGTCTTGAATGGGGAAGTGCAGGATGTGGCCCATTCTGAAGTCACGAAGCATGGCGGCCGGGAAGGGATGTACCAGTGGTCCACCCCCATCCAGCGCATCAGCCTTGTGCAGACCGGTCCCCTCGAATACGCCATCGTTGCCGCCAACGCTGTAGGAAACCGCAAATCCGGCTTTACGCTCCCGGAATTTGCGCAGATCGTAGCCGATCAATGCCCGGGAGCCTGCCTGGCCTATAATCTGGACGGTGGCGGTTCTGCGCAGATCGCGGCGCATGGCCGGAAGCTTTTTACCAATAGCTATATGCGCCACATTACGGATATCATCTATTTCGCTTCCGCCGGAGAATAATGCCTGTTCCGTACCCCAGGCCGGATGTTTTTTCCATCGCAGATCCATGGAAGCACGCTGAAAAGCCTGACACACGTCACAAAAGAAAGGCGCTGCTGCAGATTTCTTGATTCTGCAGCAACGCCTTTTTTCAGACTGTTTTTTTCTTCCGCAGCATCTGAAAGGCCAGGGTCAGCAGGGTATAGAGGGCCAGCGCAGCCACCAGGATATGCAGAAGATCCCGCATCAGGAAAAAGGTGGTGGTGCGAAGCCCCTTGATCAGGAACTGGGCCGTGAGATACGACAGGGGAGCCAGGAAGAGCTGGCAGAGGATGCCGGAGCAGGCCCGTCGGCGGAAAAGCAGCCAGAGGAGACCCAGCACCACAGACAGGAC
>ONVN01000253.1 GCA_900321295.1 uncultured Eubacteriales bacterium | reverse complement strand
TTTCTCCAACGGCAAACACGGTCTGGATAAAGAGAAAATTCTGTCCCCCGCTGCCCGGAAGATGAAGAAAATGGCTGTCCGGGTCCGACTGCATCCACCCCTCGATGACCCGGGACGGTACACCTTCGATTCTCCGGATATTGCGGGGTGTCCGCGGTTCCTCCAGATAGGAAAACAGCAGATCCTCATGCATGGAAATCAGCTGATAGCGGTCACCCTGGAGCAGTCCCTCCCGCACCAGCGCATGATGGTACTCGACATATTCAAACATGGATTCATGCCGAAGAAGGGCAATCCTGCCCCTGCGCTGTCCCGGCACTTTTTTCCTGCGCCAGTCTTCCTCCCCGCGGGGCTCATCATGCCAGAAGACCGGATACATGGCAACCCATCTCGCCGTCCCATCCTTCTGCGGCCAGGGGGACAGGCAGGCCTGAAGGCAGGAAAACAGCGCTTCCGGATCCCTGTCTTCCTCCAGAAATTCAGCATACAGGAACAGCTGCCTGCCATAGCGGTACATGGCCAGTGTCATGGCCTGCCCTGCGCGGACTGCCTCCAGCGCCGTTTCACGGCATCCGCTGAAAGCCTCCTCCAGGGTTTGCTCCGGGATTTCCGTCACCTGTGCGCGGTATTGTCGGCGAATAACCCGCTTCATACCTCTTCCTCCCAGGCAATGCGTACATGCTCACAGTCCTCGATCTCGGTCAGCGTTCCGTCCCAGGCTTCCCCTTCGCCTTCAAACCTTGCCCGGCTGTCCCGCAGGGTCAGTCCATGGACACTTCTCGCATACAGCGCAGGAATACGGTGCGGATAGACATGGCGTTCGGAGGGCTGCTCATCAAAGAGACCGCCCTTCTGGGTTCCGGTATGCCGGAAGGTCAGATCCAGGTCCGAAAGCCGAACCTGTTCAATGGGGGAAGCTTCCTCACCGCCCAGGAACACGCAGCTCTCGCAGGTCAGCTGAACATGGTCCATGGAAATATTGCGGATCACGCCCGGCATACGGTCTGAACCGCGGCGCGGCGTGCAGCTCACAAAGAGCGGCTCCCCTTTTCCCCACCACCCGGGGGCACCGGGGATATCATAGGCGTCTGCATAGCGCCGGGTCGAGCCGGTCAGATGATGCACCTGGATGTTTTCCACGGTGCCTCCGTCACGCACCCAGATGCCGATGCCCCTTGAACAGCGGTCCACCACACAGTCCGAGAGCACCAGGTTGCGGATATCGCCCCATGTCTCTGTACCGATTTTCAGCGCAGAATCCCTGGAATGCAGGACGCAACCGGAAATCGTAATGTTCTCGCTGGGGCCGTAGCGCCGGGCCATGGGAGCTGTGGATTTCACCACGATTGCGTCATCACCGGTGGAAACCATACAGCCAGAAATCACCACATCCTGGCAGCTGTCCGGATCGATACCGTCATTGTTGGCTCCCCGGTCATCATTCACGATCCGGATGTCATGGATGCGGACATGTCGGCAGCCCGCCATATGCAGTGTCCAGAAGGCTGCATCCTTCAGGGTGACATCCTTGACGGTCAGATTTTCAATGTCCTCAAAGAGAATCATGCGCGGCCGGAAAGCGCTGACGCGTTTCGGACACTCATGGAAGCCCTGGTCCACATCCGGGTCCGTGAAAACAAGATTTCCCTGCCCGTCAATGGTGCCCTGGCCTGAAATGGTGACATTCTTCTGATGTGCAGCTCCCAGGAAAAAACCTCCGCCCCACCCGTCCATGGTGCCCTGGTCCGCCTGGTCCACCGGGAAGGGAGAAATGTCCTCTTCCTTCAAAGAGGAGACCAGGACTGCACCGCTCTCCAGATGCAGATCCACATTGCTCTTGATCAGCACGGAACCGCTCAGAAAACGTCCTGCCGGGATACGGACACGGCCGCCGCCTGCTGCATGCACGGCGTCGATCGCTGTCTGTATGGCTTGTGCACAATTGACATTTCCGCCTTCAACGGCTCCATATTCCAGAATGCTGCATTCTGCCATTTTCTTTTCCTCCTGTTGCTGTTCTGCCAGTGAACGCCCGAATGCTGTCTTCGCAAACCGGCTGCGGATGTGCGACGGTCAGGTTCTGATTTTCAGGATTTCTTCCAGCATGCCATCGTCTTCAAAGACCATGCATTCGCGGATACTCAGGGAAACGTCCTGTCCGTCATGCAGGAACCTATGTTCATAGCCGCCGGCAATCACCCGCATCAGGGAATCGCCCACCCGGACGCGGCAGTCATCCACGTCACCGAGGTAATACTGTTTTTCCAGGACGCCCTTCAGTTCACCTTCCACACTGAAAGTGATATTCTCCGGACGGATGGCCACATCGACCCTGCCGGTTCTCGGGCCATCGTAGGCAATGGACTGTCCGCCCATATCGTCAAAGTAAATCCGGCCGTCGCGGACTTCGCCCTTGAAGAAATCGACTTTCCCGAGGAAATCCGCCACAAACTGATTGACGGGCCGGTTGTAGATCTCATCCGGTGTCCCGGACTGCTGCACCACGCCGCGGTTGATCACGAAAATCCGGTCGCTCATGGCCATGGCCTCCGCCTGGTCATGCGTGACATACACCACGGTTATGCCCGTTTTTCTCTGGATTTCCTTGATTTCAAAGCGCATGGATTCGCGCAGTTTGGCATCCAGATTGGACAGCGGTTCGTCAAGCAGAAGCAGGTCAGGAGCTGCCACCAGCGCACGGGCAAGGGCGACACGCTGCTGCTGTCCTCCGGAAAGCTGATTCGGATAGCGCTGGGCATACTGGCTCAGATGCACGATGTCCAGGACATGCTCCACCGCTTGCCGGATCTCATTCTTCGGTTTTTTCTGAATCGTCAGCGGATACGCCACATTGTCAAAGATATTCATATGCGGCCATACGGCATAGCTCTGGAAAACCATGCCGATGCTGCGCTTTTCCGGAGGAACAAAGGTTTTGCCGCCGGAAACCAGCCGGTCTCCGATGTACAGTTCACCGGTCGTCGGCTTTTCAAAACCGGCAATGATGCGCAGCATGGTGGTCTTGCCGCATCCGGACGGGCCCAGCAGGGTAACAAACTCCCCTTCCTGAAAGGTTTCGTTGAATTCCCTGAGCACCACATTGTCGCCAAAACTTTTGGTGACATGCTTGATGGTTACGGTTGCCATAGGTTTCTTTCCTT
>ONVN01000025.1 GCA_900321295.1 uncultured Eubacteriales bacterium | reverse complement strand
GCCGGATTCCAATACAGAAGCTCGTAAGAGCTTCTCTTTTTTTGTCTTTAAACTGACTGGGGGAGGTTTGGTTTCTGTTGACAGAAATTGAAACCGCCCATACAATACAATACGATTTAGCCCGAAGGGAGCGTATCATCTTGATTCAGTTTATTGAGGATAAGCGGGTTTTCCATCTTTTTAATCATGATGTATCCTTTGTTCTAGCTCTTATTCCCGATCGTTGGGGAAATGAAGAGCTTCTGATGACGTATTACGGAAAACGTCTGAATCATCCGGAGTGCACACTCCGCACGTCCCAGTGGCGTGAAGGCGCATCTTTCGATTCTCCCCGTCAGCTTCTTCCCTATGCGTGCCCTACGGATGGGAGAGGGGACTTCAGACCCCCCATGCTGCGTGTGCTGCAGGAAAACGGCGGGATGACTGCAGAGCTGTTTTTTCAGGGATATGAGATCGTCCCCGGGAAACCGGACCTGCAGGGTCTTCCCTCTGTTTATACCGAGGATGATTCTGAAGCAGAAACACTGTTGATCCGGTTATTTGACCGGAAGACAAAGCTGATGGTTCAGCTGGCCTATACCATTTATGCAGAACGACCTGTGGTTACAGCTTCCTGCAAGCTGGTGAATCAGGGGGAAAATGACCTTCTGCTGGATCAGGCAGCAAGTGTTACGCTCTCTCTTCCCGGAAGCTATGATATGATTCATCTGCACGGTGCATGGGCAAAAGAACGACAGGTCGAGAGAATTCCTGCGGGCTGCATGACCCGTTCCATTGGCTCCGTACGCGGCGCATCCGGACATGAACATAATCCCTTTGCTGTGCTTGCTCTTCCGCAAACTACAGAGCATGCAGGCGATTGCTTTGGCGTCAGCCTCGTTTATAGTGGAGACTTTGAGATGACGGTGGACGAGAATGCCTATTATACGACGCGTCTCGTGGCAGGTATTCATCCAAGACATTTTTCCTGGCATCTGCATGCAGGGGAGTCATTTCAGACCCCCGAAGCGGTCCTGGTCTTTTCGGAGAACGGCTTGAATGGCATGAGCCAGTCTTTTCATTCCCTTTACAGAGAACGGCTTTGTCGTGGGGAATGGCGTGACCGTCAGCGGCCTGTCTTGATTAACAACTGGGAAGCTACCTACTTCGATTTCAATCCAGAAAAGATCCTGGCGATTGCCAGGGCAGGGAAAGAAATCGGCGTGGAAATGTTTGTACTTGATGATGGATGGTTTGGTAAGCGGAATAATGACGATTCCTCGTTGGGAGACTGGTATGTCAATGAACAGAAACTTCCCGGAGGCTTGAAGTCTCTGAGTGCATCGATCCATGATCTGGGCCTTCAGTTTGGTATATGGGTGGAACCAGAGATGATTTCTCCAGATTCAGATCTGTATCGTGCGCATCCGGACTGGTGTCTTCATGAATCAGACAGGATGCGTACAGAGGCACGAAATCAGCTGATTCTGGACCTGACCAGGACAGAGGTGCAGGATTACATCATCTCTTCAATTTCAAAAGTGATCGGGAGCGGGGATATCAACTATGTCAAATGGGATATGAACCGGAACTTTGCCGAGTTTGGCTCAGAGTCCCTGCGCGATGGGCGTGAGGGGGAGACTTCCCATCGCTATATGCTGGGACTGTACCGCGTTCTGCATGAAATAACTTCCAGGTTCCCGCATGTACTGTTTGAAAGCTGCTCAGGCGGTGGTGGACGCTTTGATCCCGGTATCCTGGCTTATATGCCGCAGACCTGGACCAGCGATGACACCGATGCGGAGGAACGCCTGCGCATTCAGTATGGGACCAGCTACTGCTACCCGGCAAGCGCTATGGGTGCGCATGTGAGTGCTGTGCCCAATCACCAGATCGGACGCTCCACACCGATCAGGACGCGATGCGAGGTGGCACTGGGCGGGAATTTCGGCTTTGAGCTTGATCTGACGAAACTCACGAAGGAAGAGATCGAAGAAGTACGCAGACAGATCAGCAGAGTGAAGGAAATCCGCGAAACGACTGCCCAGGGTGCCTTTACCCGACTTCTGAGTCCCTATGAGGGGAACATTACAGCCTGGCAGTTTGCGGATGAGAAACGGCTGGTTGTATGTGCTTATCGAACACTGGCGCATCCCAACGACCGTCAGCTTCCCATCCGGCTCCATGGGCTGTGTGCAGATGCTGAGTATGTGGATGAGAAGGGAAATGTCTATTCAGCAAATGATCTGATGGCATTCGGCATCCAGCCGGATCTCCCGCAGCGTGACTTTTCTTCCTGGGTTATGGTTCTCATAAAGAAGGAAAACTGATGGACGGCGTTTCAAAAGCTTTTCCGGAATACAAAGAAGCACCCATTCGGGTGCTTTTTGATTGGAAATCACGGCATCTTGAGAACCGGCTCAAGGTCTGTGATATTTCCCAGCAGAACCACGATGTCTCCTTCAAGGAGCTGTGTGTCAGCATCGATGGAGATAATGGTTTCCGCATCTCTTCTCAGGGCAATGACATTGATCTTGTACCGGTTCCGGATCTTCAGTTCGCCAATCGTTTTCCCGCACCAGGCACTCGGCGTGTTTCGTTCCTGAATGGCGGTGTCATCAGAGAGCTTCAGATAATCCCGGAGGTGAGAAGAAGCAAGCCGCGCACTGAGTTTATCGGCCACTTCACTTTCCGGGAGAATGACTTCATCTGCACCGAGCCGGAGAAGAACGTCCTTGTACATATCATCATAAGCCTTGCAGATAATACGAGGCGTCCCCAGGGCTTTCAGATTCATCAGTGTGACGACAGAAAGGGCCAGATCACTGCCTACGGAGAGAATGACTACGTCACAGGTATTGATGCCGAGTTCCTCCAACACATCCTGCTCACGGAAGTTTGCCGTGACAGCACGGGTGACTTCATCTGCAACAGCATCGACACACTTTCTGTCCCGGTCGACGGCAATCACATCTTCACCCTGCCTGCTCAGCTGGATGGCGAGCTCACTGCCGAAACGCCCGAGACCGAGAACAGCAAATGATTTCATATCGAATTCTCCTTTCATCATCCGATGAGCAGTGTCGTATCTGCGTAACGATAGCGAGGCTCAACGGTGCGCGGGCTCAGAAAACCCAGAGAAATGGTCAGAACGCCGACGCGACCAAAATACATATAGATGCAGATCAGCAGCTTTCCGGGAAGAGAGAGCTGCGAAGTCACATTGCAGGAAAGACCAACAGTCCCGATGGCTGAAACGGATTCATACAGGGCTTCAGTGAGGGAGATGGGACTGGTCATGGAGATCACAGCTGCACCGAACACCGACAGAAAAGTCATCAGACCATAGATACTCAAGGCATTGATGACCAGTGTGAGCGGGATGGTCCGGTGAAAGACTGTGACAGTGGACTTGCCATACATGCGGCTTCTGAGAAAAAGCAGAATGACCACAAAGGTAACTGTTTTCAGTCCTCCTGCTGTGGACCCGCTTGAGCCCCCGATGAGCATTAAGCCCATGGAAACAGCCTTTCCTCCTTCTGTCAGCATATCCTGAGGGATTCCGGCAAATCCGGCGGTACGGAGTGTGGCAGACTGAAAGAAAGCCGCCAGTAGTTTCTGCGGAAACGACATGGGGCCGAGCGTATCGGGGTTTCTGAACTCACACAGGAGAATCAGAAACATACCGCCCAGGAGCAGAGAACCTGTTGTCAGAAACACCAGACGACTGTAGACAGAAAGCTTCTTCCATTTACGGACCCGGATGGCCTCCTCCCAGACAATGTAGCCAAGTCCGCCAAAGATAATGAGTCCGCTGAGGGGCAAAAGAATGAAAGGATCTGTTCCATAGGTGATCATGCTGCTGCCGGGGGAGCGGAAGCCAAGAATGTCAAAACCTGCATTGCAGAAAGCACTGATGGAATGGAAGAGGCCAAGACGGAGTGCTTTCCCGAAAGAGTACTGTGTCAGGAAACGTGCAGTCAGCAGAACAGTGCCGGAGCCTTCAATCAGAAAGCACATCTTGAGCATCCATTTCTGCATTTTTACAATGTTCTGCATATCCGAGGTACCGAAAGCCTGTGCAATGAGCATCTGCTGTTTCATACCAACCTGGCCGCGGAACAGGAGAATCAGGATACTGGCAATGGACATAAAACCAAGGCCGCCGATTTCAATGAGACACAGAAGCACAACCTGTCCGAAGGGACTCCACTGACTGTAGGTATCCACCAGTGAAAGCCCGGTAACGCAGGTCGCGGAAGTTGCGGTAAACAAGGCGGTCATAAAGCCGCAGGAGGTACCAGAGCGGGATGCGACCGGGAGCAGAAGAAGCAGGCTGCCGATGAGAATAATGCCCAGAAAAGTCAGGGAAATCATCAGATTGGTACTCAGATGACTGAATCTGATCAGCGTGGATTTTTTTTTCAAGGACTGATCACGACCTTTAAGAAAAATCAGCATTCATTATATCAGCTTTCCCCGTTCGTGCAAACCATATGGAAAAATCCCTGTATCAACAGGGACTTTCCTTCGACTCTTTGCAGTTTGCCAGGGGCAGTTCAAACCAGAAAGTGGTTCCATGACCAGTTTCACTTTCGACACCGTAGGGAACTTTGTGCTGCTCCAGGATGGACTGGACAATGTTCAGCCCCAGACCGGAGCCGATGATTGCACGTTTGTGGGTTTCCTTGGTCCTGTAGTATCGGTTCCAGATCAGATTCAGCTCATCCTTCGCAATCCCCTTGCCGGTGTCCGAGATGGCGATGTGTGCATATCTGTCATGGATGGTCTGGGATACCTTAACCTGCTTGTCGGAGCCCGTATAGGTAAGCGCGTTCCCCAGAAGATTGTAGATAACCTGTCCGATACGTGTGCTGTCTGCCGTAACATAGACCTTTTCCTCTGAACGGAAATGAATGATATAACCGTCTTTTTCGGTGAGCTTTCCCACACGATGGACCGTGCTGTCAACAACGTCCGTAAGGCAGAAAACGGAGGGGCTGAGCTGCAGCCCGCTGGCCTGCATGCGGCTGAAATCGAGCAGCTCATTGACGAGACTGGAAAGGCGTGATGTCTCATCAATAATCATCTGCATATTTTCCGGCGTGTTTTCGGAAGGCAGATCGCGCATGGCTTCGGCATACCCGCCGATCATGGTAAGAGGTGTACGCAGGTCATGGGATATGTTGGCAATCAGCTCATGTTGCAGGGCTTCCACTTTGCCCAGTTCATTAGAAGCATGCACCAGCGTTTCATTGAGCTCGGCGATTTCCCTGTAATTGTTGCTGTGCGGAGGCCGGACATACTTTGCGTGGGACAGTTCTTTGGCAGCTTTGTTGGTTTCAATAATCGGGATAGAAACCCGGTTGGAAAGGAGTGCGGCAAGGAGAATGGCAATGACAATGACGACCAGGGTGATCACAGTGAGCTGAGAACGAAGGGCGGATACGGTGGAGAGAACCGGGCTGATCTGCGTATTGAGGAGCAGCGTAGCTGAAGTACCATCCTGCAGCTGTAGCTTTCGGGCATAGAGCAGACTCTGAATCTCCGGACTGGTCTCATACAGTGCATGCTTATGAACGGTCTTCCGGTCGCGGACATTGTACGTCACGGAAGGATCGGCCTCACGCTGGGCGGAGGAATCATGAGGGGTGGACTGCGGTGAAGGAGGGGTTTCAGATGACGAGGCCTTCAGGGCGGTATCCGAATCATTCACCAGTAAGCCTGCAGGTCCGGCAGGGATCGACTGCATACGGAACAGCTCCGTGGTGACGGAACCATCTTCGTTGGCGCGCTGGCACCACCAGGCGAGAGCACGCGAGGAAAGCCGATGAATCAGACAGTTTCGGGTACCTTCGGCGGACAGCAGAACATTGGTGTTGCTGTCAATGAGAAGGATACAGACATCAAAATGTTCTGCAATACCACCTGCGGTATCGGATAGTTCATCCGGATCCAGGGAAAGATTCTGGACAATCAGATCAGCTGCCGTACGCACCTGGCGTGTTTTAAATCCACGGTAGAAATCATCGAGGAAGACAATCTGGAACAGCCACAGCAGCAGAATGATGAAGGCAACAAACAGGGAAAGATAGAGAAGAATGCGGCTGCGGATACCGAATGCTTTCCTCGGAGCCCGGGCTAAATCAGTCTTTTTCAAAGCGATATCCTACTCCTCTGAGTGTCGTGATGCGATTGGCATATTCTCCGAGTTCTTTTCTCAAGAGCTTGATGTGTGTATCCAGGGTTCGGTCATCTCCATAAAAGTCATAGCCCCAGACCTCAGAAATGAGCTTTTCGCGGGTCATAGCGATGCCGCGGTTTCTGGCCAGGTAATAGAGAAGATCATATTCTTTGGGGCTGAGATTCAGCGGAATGCCGTTGATGGTCACCTGATGTGCCGTGCAGTCAATAATCATTCCTTCACCAATCTGAAGCACATCTTTCTGCGCTGCGCCGGAGACAGCTCCAGAACGTTTCAGGACAGCGTTGACGCGCAGCATAAGTTCCCGGGGAGAAAACGGCTTGACGACATAGTC
This sequence comes from uncultured Eubacteriales bacterium, assembly GCA_900321295.1. Classification (GTDB taxonomy): domain Bacteria; phylum Bacillota; class Clostridia; order Christensenellales; family Aristaeellaceae; genus UBA2943. The sequence goes on along the minus strand of ONVN01000025.1, from coordinate 3,443 downwards.
ATCCACACCGGATTCGAAGCCGTGGATGCGGTCGTACTCTTCGCCGCGGGCGGAGAGCATGATAACCGGTGTGGCCTGATCCTTCCGTATTTCGCGGACGGCAGAAAAACCATCGAGTTCAGGCATCATAACATCCATGATGATCAGATCATAGACACGTTTGCGGCACATTTCCACCGCGTCCATGCCATTTTCTGCTTCTTCGACTTCATATCCATCAAACTGGGCATATTTGCGGATGAGATCGCGTATGCCCTTTTCATCGTCAACAATCAGAAGCTTCATGGTACGGCCTCCTTATACGACTGCTTCATGAATCATCCCATAGATTCATTGTTACAACCGAGAATTGTACAAAAAAACAATCGGGCAATCAATCATGATTCCCGGAACAGAAGTGCAGCACCGATCAGGGGACTGGATACAGGGGGATAGGGCCCGGCTTTACGGAACCGAAAGCGACAATTCAACCGGATGATCGCTCCGCAGCAGCAGAAAATCCATTTTTCCACTGCCCTGAAACATCTGGTCATGGATCAGTTCATCCAGTTCTGTCAACGAACGGACAGGAACATGGTTGACAGCCAGGACCGTATCCCCAGGCTGCAATCCGGACTTTCCCGCATTTGAGCTACGTGCCACAGCAAGAATCGTCAACCCCTGCTCGGATTCCTGAAAAACGAGCCCCAGGTCCTCTGTGCAGTCAGGAGAAGAAACGCTGGAAAAGGGGAGCTGGAGGGAAACGTACAGACAGCCCGCCAGAAGACAGAAAACCAAGCCGGCCGCGATCAGGGTCCACTGCTTTTTCAGGCACATTTCCATCACCTCCTCAAGTATGCAGACAGTCTAACGCTGCCTCGTGAAGAATGCGTGAAGAACGGCTGAATCCCCTATGAAAACAGAGATATGCGTATTTTTTCTGTACTTGCGGGCGAACCTGGAGAAAACATGGTATACTTTCCCGTAGAAAGGGGAAAGAACAGACATGGAAAAGAAAACCCGTCTGGCGGGGAACACGTCCACAGGAACGCTGAAGTGGATTGCCCTCGTTTTTATGATGATCGATCACTCCGGGAAGATGCTGTTTCCCAATATACCGGAGATGCGCATGCTGGGCAGAATTGCCTTCCCACTGTACTGCTGGGCACTCGTGGTTGGCACAGAATATACGCACAGCATGCTCAAATATGTCCTGCGGATCCTGATTACCGGTCTGCTTTCCCAACCCCTGTATATGATTGCGCTGAATCACGCCTGGAACGAGCCCAACGTCTTTCTGACGTTGCTGCTGGCTGTTCTCGGGCTCTGGGGTATCCGGGAAAAGAAATGGGGAAGTCAGTTCTGGGGACCTCCTGCAGCCATGCTGCTTGCCGTTGTGCTGCACGCTGATTATGGCTGGAAAGGTGTCCTGCTGGTTTTCCTGCTCTATGCGGTCCGTGACCGGAAACAGGCGATTGCTGCCTTGATGATTGCCTTTTGCCTTTTCTGGGGGAGCACAACCAGTGCTGTTACCAGAATCTTTGGGATTTCGCTTCAGCCGATCCTGAATCAGGCATGGATTGGTCCCATCCTGGCACCGTTCTTCCGTCTTCAGGGAATGGCTCTGCTTGCCCTGCCGTTGCTCCTCCTTCCCATGAAGAACATTCGAATGCCAAAAGTCGTAGGCTATCTTCTGTATCCTGCGCACCTGCTGGTGCTGTGGGGACTGGAAAAAATACTGTAAAAAATGCAAGACCATCCGGGGATGTGCTCTGGGGAGAGCGTCTCAGCGGATGGTCTTGTGTTATGCCCGAAATGAATCAGACAGGCGTTACATCGGCAACCTGGCGGTCATGATAGACAATCTCAAGGGCCTGGCCCTCCTGGAATGCAGGGAGTGGTTTCTCCAGATCCCAGTAGAACAGGCGTTCATAATCTTCACCGGCATCATCCTTGCATATGATGTGCATGGCACGAAAATTGACGCCGTCCACGAGAGAATCATCTGCATCAAAATGTTGGAATACAGCATGGATGGAATGGGTAATGCCATGCAGCATATTGTTCACATGGGTTCTGTACCGCATAACCGGCACAATGTTCAGGCCGATATAGAAAATGGACCAGAAACAGAGAAGAATGCCTGCAGCGATGGTCAGCACTTCATTGCGTACAGTCAGGGAATAGATCTGTGTACCAAGGAGAAGAACTGCAGGAATGGTATAAATGATCCAGCGCCTGCGCAGATCAGCAGACAGCTGGTCCAGATCACTCTGTGAATACATGTTTCAGCCTCCAAACAATGGAATATGGAAATGATAGCACAGTCTTTCAAGGATGGCAATTCCAGCCTTAGAAAAAGAGCAGAGATTCGGAAGGCAAGTTGCTACAATCCGGCCGATATGTTACAATTCTATGGTAAGTGTTATAGGAAAGGGATTTCCATGAACAGTAAAGCGTATCGTTCTCCTTCAGCAAGAAGCCTGATGGTCGGTATCAGCAGTCTGTATGCCTATATCTACTGTCTTCTGGCGTCCAATGAGCTGACCATGATGCCGATTTTCGGTGGTGCCATGTATATGTGCGGCCAGGTTGCCACCGAATTTTTCTCAGCCGCAATCGGCCCTGCTTCGGATCTTCTTCCGAAATCCCTGCGGAGATGGCGTAGGGCGATTCTGATTGTGCTGATGCTGATGAGTGTCTTCCTGGTCATCATCTACCCGCTGCGTCTTTCCTCGTTCCAGCTCTGGACGGTTCTGGTGATTGTGTTGGCCATGCTCCTTCGGGATGAAGTGGCGAGGCGCCTGATTCATATGCGGACCCGGGGCGGACTGACGATTGCCTGGTTTTCCGCACTTCTTGCACTTGCACATATCCTGCCGGCCCTGGCGGTTCTGTGGGATTTTCTCTTCAATCTGGATGCCATGCGCGGTTGGACGATGTTTGCCGCTTATGGCATCGCAGATGCTCTTGCACTCTATATCCAGATCCGTGATGTCCAGGACAGCAACGATCAGGAAGTATCCGAGCAGGAAGTTCGTGAAATCAATGCCACGCAGGAAACGCTCGGAAAAGCCAATGCTTTCCGTGCTTATCAGGCACTGTCCACAGCCATCGTCATCGCCTTGGTGGTTTCGGTGGTTCTGGTGTATACCAACGTCCTTCTCGTGGGACAGGACATGCTGATTCAGATGGCTCTGGCTGTATTGTCCACCCTGGTGACCCGTGAAATCTCCGAACTGCTGTTCAGTTTTTGGAACCGGAAAAAGGAGTATCGGCCCAATCTGACGTATGTCATGCTCTTTGGACTGCTCCTCTGGTTTTCAGCCATCAATTCCTTAAGCTCCGTGACCCGTCAAACGGAAATTCATATGCTGAGCGTGTACTTCTGTCTCTGCATGATGACAGCAGGTTCCACCTTGACTGTGATTTCCATGCATCGTATGGAGGAAGCCATTGACAAT
>ONVN01000012.1 GCA_900321295.1 uncultured Eubacteriales bacterium | reverse complement strand
GCGCCAGTCTTCCTTGCGCTTGAGGATTTCCTTCATCTTGGCTTCGATTTCCGGGAAATCTTCGGTTGTCACAGGGCGCGGCAGAACAAAGTCGTAATACAGACCGTCTGAAATCTGCGGGCCGATGGCATACTGTACATTCTCTTTGCCGAACATTTCAATGACGGCTTTGGCCAGAATATGAGCCAGGGAATGGCGGTACACCTGCAGGAATTCTTCTCTTTCCATAGTGAGAGCATCCTCCTCATGATAATTTTCAGGTCTTTCGGGAAAGGCACAAAAAAAAGCATTTCCCTTGCCGGGACGAATGCCTGAACATCCGCGGTTCCACCCTGCTTGCATAAAACCACTCGAGTCATGCTGTAACGTGCATGAAACGCTTTTTGTCAGGAGATGGTATTTCCCTTCTGTTTACGGCCCGCGTTTGCAGCCTCAGACGCGTGCTCTCTGTGCGTTCGTGGAAGTGAACATGTTCTCCGTCATCCAAAGAAGACAAGGGTAATGCTAGCACTTTACAGGTAGCCTGTCAACATAAAAAAAGACAGGAAAATCAGAAAGAAAAAGTAGAAAGAAAAAGTACGAGAAGATTGCACAGGGCAGGAGAACGGATATAATGTATCATAAGAGAGATTGCTTTGGGGTATGCAGGGCACAATACAGATTGTTAAGACAGCAGGAAAGGAACGACAGACATGAATCATCAGCTTCCTATGTATCTGCGCATGGAGAATCACGCAGCAGCCCGTTCCGAACAGTCATTTGCATGCGGCAGCATCCGGGTGACCGTGATTACGCCGTGGATGATCCGCTTTGAAGACGGCGCATGGACGGATGATGCCACACTGACCGTTACATCCCGCGATCTGGGTCCGTGCACGGTCAGAACAGAGACGGACGAACAGAGAATGATCCTTTGGACGGATCAGCTGACTGTGACGGTGGAAAAAGGAAAAAGCCTGCAGGAAGGCATCACCGTGGAACGCAGAGCAGCACCTTCCTTCATCTGGCACTGGGGACAGAAAGCGCTTCAGAATCTGAAAGGTACCACTTCAACCCTGGATCAGTGCAACGGTGCCTGCCCGCTGGATGACGGACTCTGCTCCATGGATGGTTTTGCGGTCCTGGATGACAGCAGGACGCCGCGGATGCTTAAGGATGGCTGGTTTGCTCCGCGAGAGGACTGTACGGATTTCTATTTCTTCGGTTACGGTCATGATTTTACCCGCTGCGTGCAGGATTATTACCGGCTGACCGGCATCCCTGAACTGCTCCCTGCCTTTGTTCTGGGTAACTGGTGGAGCCGTTATCATGCGTATACCGAGAAGGAATATCTGGACCTCATGGATCGGTTTGATGAAAAGGATGTTCCGCTCAGCGTCGGCATTGTGGATATGGACTGGCACTTGACGGAGAAAAACGGACTGAAGCCGGATCAGGAAGGATGGACCGGATATACGTGGAACCGGAATCTGTTTCCGGATTACAAGAGGTTTTTGGATGCCCTCCATGCCCGTGGTCTGAAAACAGCGCTGAACCTGCATCCAGCCCTCGGTGTACGGGAATGGGAAACACAGTACAGGGATATGTGTCTTGCCATGAACAGGGATCCGGAGAGCGGAAAACCAGTGCGTTTTAACTGTCTGAATCCGGAATTCCTGAAAGCCTACTTTGAAGTCCTGCACTTTCCCTATGAGAAGGATGGGGTGGACTTCTGGTGGATGGACTGGCAGCAGGGAACAGACTATAAACCAATTGCCAAAGAGGATTATCTGGAAACCGGCCTGGACTGCATTTCTCCACTGTGGATGCTCAACCATATGCATTTTCTGGCCTCCAAGCGGGAAGGCAAACGCGGCCTGATCTTTTCGAGGTACGCAGGTTATGGGAGCCAGCGCTATCCGATCGGGTTCTCCGGGGATACCTATATCACCTGGGAGTCCCTGGCTTTCCAGCCATATTTTACGGCAACGGCATCCAATGTGGGCTATGGATGGTGGAGTCATGATATTGGTGGACATATGGGCGGAATCCGGGATGATGAACTCACCGTGCGCTGGATTCAGCTTGGTGTGTTCTCGCCGATCTTCCGCCTGCATTCCACGGACAGTCCGTTCCTCGGGCGGGAACCATGGAACTACAATCCAAGAGCGGAAAGCGTTATCACACAGTTTATGCGTCTCCGTCACCGGCTTTTCCCGTATCTCTATGCCATGAACCGAAGAAACGTGCAGGAACTGCTGCCCCTTGTCCGCCCGATGTATCATGTGTCCCCTGAAGTGAAGGAAGCCTATGAGGTTCCCAATGTTTACTGGTTTGGCAGTGAAATGGTGGCGGCACCGGTTACGACCAAGGCGGACCGCAGCGACCTTGCCAAGACGGAGGTCTGGCTGCCCGGGGGCACCTGGGTGGACGCCATGAACGGATATGTGTACCATGGCGGAAAGAAAATGAACGTATACCGTCCTCTGGAAGAAATGCCGGTTTTCCTGAAGGCTGGTGCCATGATTCCCCTGCGTGCCCATCAGCCGCATGACCGGACACTGATGGGTGCGGACGAGATGGAGCTTCTGGTTGCCCCTGGTGCTGACGGTGCTTTTGAACTCTATGAGGATGACGGGGAAAGCCTGAATTACCGGAAGGGTGAGTATGCGGTGACGCCTCTGTCCATGAGATGGACGGATACCCGGGCCGTGGTGACGATTTCACCGGTTCGGGGCAAGGCGGGTCTGATTCCGGAACGCAGATGGAAAATCCTTCTGCGCGGCTTCAGAAAAGGCTGCAGTTTTACCGTTGGAGGAAAACTCGCTGTCGGTACCTATCTGCGGGAATCCAACACCTACATCGTGGAAACGGGCCTGGTTGAACCGGAGAAAGGCATAGAAATCGCGGTATGCTGTGGAGAAGGTCTTATCCATGACAACAGCGACTGCCGTGACCGGATTCTGGACCGTCTGACCCGAGCACAGGGATCGCAGGCTGAAAAGAACTACCTGATGCGCAGGGCCGATAATGTGCTCGAGAAGATGCAAAAAGGCGAATATACCCACTGGACCTGGTTCGGAATGGATGTGCAGCCGATGCTTGGCGGATACATGCTGGAACTGGCCAGTCAGCTTGAAAACTGGAAGGACAGGTAAAACAAACAGACGCAGGGTGTCCGGAGAAACCTGAATGCCGACACTCTGCTTTTTTTATGCCTTTCATCCGATCGTCTGGAGGGGAAAGACCGGAATGGTTGCAGATCATGGAAGATTGTGAAATAATGCATGTGTTGTATGAATTGATGGAAATACCGGAAAGACAGCATGAACCCGTGCATCATATGTTCTGCTTCTTTGCCGGTGAACATATCCGGACGGAGGACAGGATGTTGTGACTGCCTTGAGGTCCGTTCCGGGTCAGAAGGACTGAATATGTTAAGAGTAGTGATTGTGGAGGACGAAGCACAGGCATCACAGAAACTCATGCAGTACTGTGAAGCCTATGCTGCAGAGAAGCATCAGGAAATTTCAGCCACGGTCTATGCGAATCCGGTGGAGTTCCTGGAGAAGTACCGATGTGACTATGATGTGGTGTTCATGGATATCATGATGCCTCTGATGGATGGGATGGAATGTGCCAGAAAACTCCGGGAACGCGATGAGAATGTGATCCTGTGCTTTGTTACCAATATGGCGCAGTATGCTATTCACGGCTATGAAGTGAATGCCTTTGACTTTATTCTCAAACCGGTCAGGTACCCGGAATTCCACATGAAGCTGGACCGGATTCTCCGGCATCTGAATAAACGCACGGAGGCCACCGTCCTGATCAGCAGCAAGAACAGCGTGAAAAAGGTGGCCGTTGCGGACCTGACCTATGTGGAAGTGTACAGTCATAATCTGATCTATCACACCCGGGATGGGCAGTATGAGGCCTACGGGAAACTGTCCGATCTCGAAGCCGATGCGCGGTTTTCGCGTTTCATCCGGATTACGCCAAGCTACCTTGTCAACTGTGACCATATTTCTGCCTTCACGGATGATGCCATGACCGTCAGCGGAGTCCAGCTGCCGGTTTCGAGAAGACGCAGAAAGGAATGCCTGGAGAAGATGGCTTTGCTGATTGGGGGAGGTCGGGCCTGATGTGGGTTGTCAATTTTTTTCATGTGCAGATTCTGGTGTTGGAATGCCTGTTCTGTTTCCGTCTGCAGAAGAAAAAGATGTTCTGGCTGCGCCTGATTCCGGCTGTTGCAGCCTATCTTGCACTGCCCTATGTGATCCCTGGCGGCTTCTTTTCACCGCTTTTTTCCTGGGGCTGGTTTACCTTCGGATTCCTCCTGATGTTTCTGCTTTCCGGTGCGCTTCTCTGGTTCTGTTTCCGGATGCATATCCGTCAGCTGATTTTTTACTGCTGTGCAGCGCATACGATCCAGCACATCGTGCACTGCCTGTACCGGATCACGGAGCTTGTGTTTGTGCCCTCCTATACCGTGGCACAGCTCTGTCAGCTTGTCTATATGCTTGTTGCCTGCGGCCTGGTCTGGTATTTTCTGAGGGAACGCTTTGGCAGCAGTGAGACGGTGGATATCCGAAACGGCCATCTGGTGGTGTTTGCGGCCGTATCGACGCTTCTGATTTATGTTTTCAGCTACTGGTCTACCAGCAGGGAAACGGATACTGTGGGCATGGAGTTTTTTGACTGCTTTTCGTGCATTCTGCTGCTGATCATTCTGCTGGACATATTCCGCATACGAAAGGCAGAGAAAGAGCAGATGCTGATGGAACGCATGCTTCGGCAGGAACAGGAGCAGCATGAGATCAGCAGCGCAACCGTCGATGTCATCAACCGGAAATGCCATGACCTGCGGCATCAGATTGCCGCACTCCGGAATATGAGCAGTGAGGAACAGGAGAGAAGCATCGCGGAACTGGAAAACGCCGTGTTGATCTATGACAGCTTCCCAAAGTCCGGCAATAAGGATGTGGACCTGATCCTGGCCGAGAAAAGCCTGCTGGCTGAAAAGCATCATATTGTCATCCGCAGCATTGTGGACGGCAGTCGGCTGTCCTTCATGGCAGTGGAGGAACTGTACTCCCTCCTGGGGAATGCACTGGACAATGCCATCGAAGCCACCACTCAGGAGAAGGACGTAGAGAGAAGGATTATTACCCTGCATGCAGCTGCCCGGGGAAATCTGATGACAATTCATGTTGAAAACCCATGTGAGAGGGAACCCCTTTTTATCGACGGACTGCCTGTGACCAGCAAATCGGATACAGACTATCATGGGTATGGCATGCGCAGCATGCGGTATCTGTGTGAAAAATACAAAGGGGTGCTGACCACGAGTTGGGATGACGGGATTTTCTCTCTGGATATTTTGTTCCCTTTGGAAAACTGATGACCACCTGGGATAAAAAAATGACCACCTGCGAAGTTGTGCTTTTCTCCGGTCCGGCATTTCATTACACTGTAGCCGACAGATGATGAGCTCAGACTCATCAATATGGGGAGGAGACAGCCTTGAAAAATTCGAAACTGTGGTCTGGTCTGACGTCGGTTTTTGCAGTCATTCTGGTGATCGCATTGATCGGCAATACGCTTGCCACTGCCAATGCAAGCTATATCAACAGCATGCTGGGCATTAACACGGCAAGAGTGGTCGAGAAGGGAACAGCCCCTTCGGATACCGTCTACTTCAAGAGCCAATTCGGTGCCTTCGATGATCCGGAGGCGCAGAGCAAAGCCATTGCTGCTGCCCTGGAACAGAATGTGAATGAAATGCGTGAAGGTGCAGCGCTCCTGATGAACAAGGAGAACGTCCTGCCTCTGACAGACGTGACCAAAATCTCCGTGTTCGGCCATGGTGCAGTGGACCCTGCCTATCAGGCATCTTCTGCAGGCACCAAGGTCAAGAATGGTTCCATCAATTCGGTGGACCTGAAAACGGCCCTGGAGGCACAGGGCTTCCAGGTCAATGAAACGCTCTGGAACGGCCTGCTTTCTGGTACCGCTGCCCGCGGTGTGCTGAGCCAGACCCCTTGGGGCGGCGCTTCTATTCAGGTGAACGGTTCTGCTGCAGGCACGGAGGAAAACAAGGCTTTCTATGAACAGTATGCGGACAGCTTTGCAGACTTCAATGATGCAGCCATCGTGGTTTTCACCAGGGAAGGTGCTGAAGGCACGGACCTGAACATGCTGGACAAGGATGACGAAGGCGGTTCCACCGAACCCATCAGCAGCCTTGCCCTGCACAAGAATGAGCGTGATCTTCTGGAAATGGTGCGCGGCAGCTTTTCCAAAGTCGTCGTTCTCCTGAACAGCCCCAACCAGATGGAAGTTCATGAAATCAAGGAATATGCCGATGCCATCCTGTTTATCGGCTATCCCGGACATCAGGGATTTACCGGTGTTGCCGAAATCCTGAAGGGCGTTGTCAATCCTTCCGGCAAGCTGGTGGACACCTATGCCACCAATTCTCTTTCTGCTCCGGCGAATGTGAACTCGGGCACCGAAACCCCCAAGTTTGCCAATGTGGACGAGATCAATGCGACCATCGGCGAGGATGAGCGCGCAGAATATATGTCCTTCCAGGCAGAAGGTATCTACATCGGCTACCGCTACTATGAAACCCGCTATGCGGATGCTGTCATGGGCAAGGGAAATGCTTCTTCCAATGTCGGCGCACTGAAAGGTGCTGCCTCCTGGAACTATGCAGATGAGGTGCAGTATCCTTTCGGATACGGCCTGAGCTACACGACCTTTGAGCAGACACTGGACAGCGTGACCGTCGGCGCAGATGAGATCACCGCCAAAGTGACCGTGAAGAACACTGGCAGCGTTCCCGGAAAGAGCGTTGTACAGCTCTATGCCCAGACTCCTTATGATACCTATGAGATCCAGCACAAGGTTGAAAAGTCAGCCATCGCGATTGTGGGCTTCGGCAAGACCGGCCTGCTTCAGCCGGGTGCTTCCGAAACCATCACCGTCAGCGTCGACAAATACCTGCTGGCCAGCTATGACATGACGGCCAACAACGGTGAGGGCGGATACATTCTCTCCGGCGGAAACTATTACCTGGCCATCGGCGAGGATGCCCATGATGCGCTGAACAATGTGCTTGCAGCCCAGGGCTACACGACCGCCAACGGAATGACCGCAGACGGTGCGGCTGCCAAGAGCTATACATGGACGGAATCCTTCAATGAGGAAAAATACCGTTACGGTGAGAACAATGTGGCCGTCAGCAATCAGTTTGCGGACTGCGACCTGAATTACTGGGTTCCCGGTGCAGGCACCTACCTGAGCCGCAGCGACTGGGCGGGCACCTTCCCGGTGAGCAAGACAACCGTCAGCGCCACCAAGGAAATGATGGATGTTCTCGACGGTGAATGGTATGAAAAGCCCACCGACGCTCCGAGCTTCAATGAGATTGCTTCCAAGTTCGGCGTACAGAGCGGTCTGAATCTGGCTGCTATGAAGGATATTCCTCTGACGGACCGTGAAACCTGGGAAAGATTCATTTATCAGCTGAAGGTGGAAGACCTGCCCAATGCCACAGCGGAAAGCTTCAGCTGCCCTGCAGTCGGTGAACTGAGCCCCTCCTTTGGCGTAGGCGACGGCTGCGACTCCGTCGGCGGCAATTATCCGCTGCCTGTCAAGGTGAACGGCGAAGACGTCACGGTTCCTACCACCCGTTACTGCTCCAATCCCATCATGGTGGGTACCTTCAACTATGACATTATTTCCAACCGCGGCACCATGCTGGGTGAAGACGGCATGTGGAGCCATTTCATGATCAACTACAACGTGGGCAACGACCTGCACCGTACGCCTTTCGGCGGCCGCAGCTTTGAGTACATGTCGGAATGCCCCACGATGAACTATCTGGCCGGTGCAGCGGAAGTAGCCGCCATGGAAAAGACCGGTTCCCACGCAGCTCCCAAGCATTTCGTCGGAAACGACCAGGAATTCTACCGTGACGGCGTTGCCTGCTTCTTCAATGAACAGGCCTTCCGTGAAGGCAACCTCAGGGCATTCGAAGGCTCTGTCCGCAAGGCCAATGCCGGCGGCATCATGCAGTCCTTCTCCCGCCTTGCCCTCAAATGGAACTCCTCAAGCTATGCCCTGAACACACAGGTTCTGCGCAATGAATGGGGCTGGAAGGGTGCCATTGACACCGACGCAGCACCCTGCTTCGGCGAATATGTGGACGGCGGTTTCCGCAACCATGCTGCGGAAGTCCTGGATGCCGGCACGCAGGAATGGTGTCTGGACGGCGTGGCCGGCCATGGCAACTGGGTGCTGAACAAGGCACGTGAGACGGATGACGGTCATCTTCTGAACCTGCTCAAGGAAGCTGCCATCAGCTGGGAATATGCCATCAGCCGTTCCGTGATCACCAATGGTTACAGCTCCACCGCCGTGATTGAACATGTCACCCCCTGGTGGGCCACGGCAATCCTTGTGACACAGATTGTTTCCGGTGTTCTGGCTGCCCTGAGCCTGTGCATGCTGGTGGTTTCCAAGCTGAACACCAAAAAGAAGAACCGCTGAGAAAGGAGACAGAATCATGAAGAAAAAGAGTATTGGCTTCTATTTTGCCGCGATTACCTGCGTCCTGGCCCTCGTTACGCTCGTTCTGCTCCTGGTCTATGGTTCCAGGGGCGGACAGGTACAGCCCCTTGTCTATGCCGCACTGGCCTGCGCGATTGTGTGTGAAGGCCTGTCGCTCATGGGTGAGAAACCCTGGACGGATTTTACCTCCATCATCGGTGCAGTCGCCCTGGCCTACGTGTGCATGACGGTGTTCTCCGATGGCATCTGGAATATTGCCGAGGCGATGAATGGAATCAAGATGGTCGGTCTGCCCGAGCTTGCAGGGATGAACTATACCCTGGCTGGTGTCAATGTGGCTGCGATCTTGACTGCGATTCTTGCCAGCTTCACCAGAAAGTCCAAAGAATAAGGATTCAATGTGTGGGCAGCTGCCGATCCGGGTGGCTGCCCTTTGATTTTTTAGGGGAGTAAGGGGAGAAAAGCATGAAGAGCGTTCTGTTTCATGACGGATGGTACTGCAGGCACCTGGATGCATCCGGGGAGGGAATCCCGGTCTGCATTCCGGATGATGCGATGCTGCGGGAAAAACGGTCTGCGGATGCCCTGGGCGGGCTGAATGTGGGTTGGTTTGAAGGGCATGACTATGTATACACCAAACATTTCACCATGTCCCGGGAAGAACTTCGGCAGCATCATGTGCTGGAATTTGAGGGCATTTACCGATGTGCGGAAGTCTTTCTCAATGGACAGAAGGCCGCCTTCCGTCCCTATGGCTACACCAACTTTTATGTGGAATGCAATCCGTTCCTAAAGGCTGGAGACAACATGGTGGAAGTCATTGCCAGGAATGCAGACCAGCCCAACTCCCGCTGGTATTCCGGTGCAGGCATTTACCGCCCGGTGCGGCTCTGGTCCGGGGAAAAGGACCATATTGAGCTGAACGGTGTCAGAATCAGAACACTGTCCCTGAATCCAGCGCAGATTGAAGTGTCCGTGAAAACCAGCGGGGAGGGAAAGGTGACGGTTGAAATCCTGGAGGATGGGAAACCGCTTGCATCCGAAAGCGGTTCCACACGAAAGTTTGTCCTGTCCATTCCCGGGGCGAAAACCTGGAGTCCCGAACAGCCCGCGCTCTATACTTGCCGCGTCGTGTTCGGTCAGGACGAAGCGGTGGAAACTTTCGGACTGCGGACAATTGCATGGGGCAGGAACGGTTTCCTGATCAACGGACAGCGCGTGATCCTGCGCGGCGCATGTGTTCATCATGACAACGGACTGCTCGGTGCTGCCTGCGACCCGGATGCGCTGGAAAGACGGATCCGGATTCTGAAGGAGAACGGCTACAATGCATTGCGCTCCGCACATAATCCGTGTTCCAAAACGGCCCTGGAAATCTGCGACCGCCTGGGCATGTTTGTCATGGACGAATACATTGATCACTGGTATATCCACAAGACGATGTATGATTATGTGGATTATTTCAGCGAATGGTGGAAACAGGACCTGACCGACATGGTGGAGAAGGATTACAACCATCCCTGTGTGGTGCTCTATTCCACCGGCAATGAAGTTGCGGAAACGGCCAAGCCGCGCGGAATCGCTCTGGCCGGAGAAATGACGGAGTATCTGCACGGAATGGATCATACCCGTCCCGTGACCTGCGGAATCAATATCTTCTTCAATTTCCTGAACGCCATCGGTTTCGGACAATATTCGGATGAAAAGGCGGCAAAGGAAGCGGAACGCAATGCGAAGGCAAAGGCCGAGGGAAAGAAGACCAAGGAAAGCGCAACCGGTTCCAAGTTTTTCAATGACCTGGCCGGCATTCTCGGAGCAGATTTCATGAAAATCGGCGCAACGCTTCACGGATCGGACGTGACGACCCGGGAGGCTTTTGCCAGGATGGATATTGCCGGGTACAATTACGGAGAAAAACGGTACAGGAAGGACCTGAAGAAATATCCCGACCGGCTGATCCTTGGCAGTGAAACCTTCTGCTTTGATGCCTACAAGTTCTGGGAGCTTGCCAAACGCGAACCGCGGCTGATCGGCGATTTTGTCTGGTCTGGGATCGATTATCTGGGTGAGGTCGGCATCGGAAGCTGGGAATACGGGGATTATGCTCCCCGCTTTGATAACGGACTGGGATGGATTGCAGCCGGTGCAGGACGCATTGACCTGACGGGCAAACCGCTGGGCGAAGCACTGTATACAAAGGTTGCATTTGAGCTGGAAAAGGGTCCGTATATTGCGGTACGTCCCCTGTGTCATGAAGGAAAGCATTCTCCCTCCGCATGGAAAATGACCAATGCCATGCCTTCCTGGAGCTGGCGCGGCTGTGAGGAGAAGGAGGCCCATGTTGAGGTGTATGCCCGGGCGGCAAGTGTGGAACTGATGGTCAATGGTCAGTCCCGGGGAAAAAAGACCATGGGCAAAAATTGTGTGTTCACCTTCCATGTGCCCTATGAGAACGGAACCCTTGAAGCGGTCAGCTACGATGAACAGGGCCAGGTCATCGGGAAAAATGCCCTGGTGACAGCAGGCACGGAAACCGTTGTTCAGGCGATCCCGGAGCAGAACACCGTCCGAAAGGGGCACCTCGCTTTTGTCCGCCTGAAATATACGGACGACAAGGGTGAGGTCAAACCGACTGAACGCGGTATTCTGAATGTGTCGGTCAGCGGCGGCAGACTGCGCGCGCTGGGTTCAGCATGTCCGTATTATGAACGGAGCTACTTGGACAGTGCATGTGATACATACTACGGTGAAGCACTGGCCATTGTGGAAATCCAGCAAGATACGACGGTCAGCGTGAAAAGCAGTCTGGGAACCTGCGAAGCAAAGATCCTCTGCATGGACTGATGCAGACCGTCAAAAGGACAGAGAAACAAAAGAAAAGCCGGGCTGCTGTGAAGTGGACAGCAGCCCGGCTTTTCTCTGTTTCAGGGATTCATCCAAGGAAAATCTGGAGCCGGTTTACTCCGAAGACTCCTGTTGCGGAAAGGAAGAGTTCGGGTTTTCCTCAGTAGTTTTCTGCATTGATCTCAAAGTAGCTTTGCGGGTGTGCACAGACGGGACAGACTTCCGGGGCCTGAGTGCCCACAATGATATGTCCGCAGTTGCGGCATTCCCAGACTTTGACTTCGCTCTTTGCGAACACGGCGGCAGTCTCCACGTTTTTGAGCAGCGCACGGTAACGTTCTTCGTGGTGCTTTTCAATGGCCGCCACGCCGCGGAATTTTGCGGCGAGTTCAGGAAAGCCTTCTTCTT
>ONVN01000048.1 GCA_900321295.1 uncultured Eubacteriales bacterium | reverse complement strand
TGAGCCAGGATCAAACTCTTCTGTTTAATCCTGTTTTATCTTCATTCCCTTTCGGGATGAATGACAACTCTTCGGAATCACTGTCTTGTTGATTGCGCGTCATCTTCTCAGATGACTTTGTTCTGTATCGTTTTCAAGGTTCACGCTGTACTCTCGCGAGTCAGCATGTGGGATATTATCACGTTTACTACCCCATGTCAAGCAAAAATTACACAAAAAGTCATATTTTTATTACGTTTTTGTAATAAATGAACATCAAATTGTAATATCGTAAAAACGTTCGTGTTTTTCCATGTGGTGTTCGTCAATTTTTCATAATAATATTCGGTTAAAGAAAACCCTGCTTCCGCAGCAGGGTTTCCTCACCATTCATGGTTCTTCAATCAATTTCCATAAATGAAAGCATGAAGTGCATTAATGTTGGTTTTCCAGTTGTCGTTTGACAAATTGATCACACTTGCGCCATCAACATCCAGATATTTATAAGTTTTATCCATTGGAATTCGATGCTGTTCGATCAGTGATTCTCCATTATGTGCTCTAGAAATAATGTCACTTGTCAGAACCGCATAGGCAAGATTGAAGATCGTGCCGCCATTTACATTTGTGGTTACATAGGGCAAAGTCGTTGTAATCAGTTGGTTCAGCCGATTCAGACTCATATCCTGCATAATTTTGTTCAGAAGGAGTTCCAGAAGTTTTCTTTGCCTGGCTGTACGATTGAAATCGCCGTTTCCAGTTTTCATTCCGGTTCGCAGACGTGCATACATGACTGCCTGAATTCCATCCAGATGCTGCGTTCCCGCTTCAACTTCAAGAGGAACTCTCTCGCTGTGATCCTTCGTATCATATACCGGCGGGTGTTCCTTTATATAATGATTGATGGCGTAGGCTTCACCTTTTGTCATTTCGACGTCTATGCCGCCAATAGATTCGATAATGGAAGCAAGTCCGAAAAAGTTAATCGTGACATAATACTGGATATTCATTTTGAAATTGTGATTGATGGTTTTCATGGCAAGCTGCCCGCCGCCGCGTGCATATGCGTTGTTAATACGTGATTTCGTATTGAAGCCAGGAATTGTTACGTACATATCACGCAGAATACTGGTCAGCTTCACGGTTCCCTTTTCTGTATCAATGGAAAGGATCATATTGACATCATTATGCTGAAGACCTGCACTGCTGTCCATGGTTTTTGCACGTGTGTCAATTCCGATCAGCAGGATATTGACAACATTTTCAGGCAATTCTGTATTGAGCTCGAGATCATCCGGATTCACCGAAGTATCTATTTCCCAGCTGTCCAGATCTTCGATTGTTTCCTGAACTTCATCTGTGATGGTCCAGTCGGCCTCGTCCTCAAATGCACCCTCTTCAACTTCTGGAATCATGTCCTCGAAAGAAAGTTCTTCTTCATCTTCTTCTGCTATTGCAGGCGTCAACCCCGCCAGCAGGATCAGGGCAAGGAAACCAGATGTCAATTTTTTCAATATATTCATTGATGCATCCTCCAATCTATATTCATATGAATGATATCACGTCCCACGTTACCGCGCAATGATGTTCCGCAGAAAACGAAGACTTCTATGCACTTTATCTTCATCAAGAGTCTGATAGCTGTATGGTTCAAGAATAACAGCTCCATGAAACTGACACGACCAAAGAATGTCCATAAGGTCCTTAAAAGGAAAGATGCCCTCCCCTGGCAGTACCAGTTTTCCCTCCTCATTCCAGTCAAGAACATGAACATGTGCGAGATGCTCCCCCATCGCTCTTGCCATAAGCAGAGGGTCAACACCTGCATGCAATGCTTGTTTTATATCCAGAACAAAGCGCTGTTCCGGAAACATATCCAGCAGGGATACTATGTTTTCCACTTTACTGCATGCACACCATGAAACGTTTTCCCAAAGTATTTCTATCCCGTGATCGGCTGCTACCCGCTGCATTTCAGGAAAGACCGTTCGAATGTTCCGGATGTTTTCAGGACGTATATCTGTTTTGAAACCCGGAGGGCCATGCAGCACATAGAATGATGCCCCAAGCATTTCGCCTGCAGAACAAATGCCATCAAAGATCTGCATAGCATCTTTCCTTTGTCTTGCATAGGAAGCAAAAAGGTCCGATTCAAATTGGGTTCCTTTGGGATGTACAGAGACGCAGGGCAGACTGCCCATCCTTTCACGTACCAATTTACCAAAAGACATATTGTATTCGCTGAATGTTTCAAGAAACACTTCGCATGTGTCCAGCTGAAAATCCGCAAGATGTTTTGCTGCATCCTCCGTATTCATCCGTCCGTAAAACGCTGCAGAACTCAATCCAATCTGCATTAGGATTCCTCCGCATCATTCAGTTCGTCCAAAGTCAACGCAAATGCCGGTATCATTTCATCCATAAAGTCACATACTTCTGGAAGATCGATTGCTTCGATTGATTTTCGAATGGATATGGCTGCAGCATCAAATTCATGATTTCCCGCACGCTGTTCCTCAATACACTTCGCATATGCGCTGATACGGTCTGCAGCTTTCACGATTATTCTCTCATAAGTACCTGTTTCTGCCATACATGCTTCAATCGGTTCTCTTAAGTCATCGGGCAGCATCAAGGACAGTTTCTTTATGGCCTGATTTTCAACCGTCAAAAAGGCATCCCGCATCTCTTCAGAGTGATATTTTACCGGAGTTGGCAGATCTCCTGTTAACACCTCGCTTACATCATGATAAACAGCAAGTGTAACAACATGCTCTGCATTGATGTCCCGTCCATATCTTTTATTCGCAATCAGTGCGATGCCATGGGCGATCATAGCTACCTGCAGTGAGTGCTCAGCATCATTCTCCGGTTGTGTATTCCTCATCAGACCCCACCGGCGAATGAGTTTGAGTCTTGATAAATACGCATAAAACTTGTTCATTCCTGCCTCCGTAAATAAATGGAAACTAGAGTTCATCATACACCATTCATGTTGTTTGCGCAAATAATTCCCTTGACATTTTCGCCTTCTTCCCTCAAAACGTACCAGGCCCGGCATCAAGGTTACATCTGTTGCCACTCTTCTTTAATTCCAGACTGTCCTGCTTTAATACATATTGACAATCAGGGAAGTCGTGTTATAATGGCCCCGTTCTGAGAGGAACAAACGCTGGGGGAGCCGATCATTCGGCTGAGAGGGCTTGAGTCCGACCCTTGGAACCTGTGTAGGTCATCCTACCGTAGGGAAGCGGAAAACCTTCTGATTTATACCGTTTCCCGCGAGTAATCGCGGTTTTTTCTTTCTCAGAAAAGAATGATCCCATTTTCCGAGTTCTCTGTTTCACCAGAGAAAGCACACAGGAGGTTTTGAGGTATGTTTCAATGGTTCGTTAGTGCTCTAGCTGAAGATGCCACAGCAGCAACCACGGAAGTTGCTGTTGAAGCAGCGAAGAAATCATCCTACGTTAAGGATACGCTCTTCAAGAAGATTTTAACCGCTGATATCAGTTTTTGGTTGATGCTGGTCGGTCTGGTTGCCCTTGCTGCAATTTTCTTCGCAATCGCAAAAAGCAGAAAATCATGGAATTCCCGTTCCATCGCTTATGGTGCAATGGCCATCGCTCTTAGTTTCGTCCTCAGCTATATCCGTGTCTTCAGAATGCCGCAGGGCGGTTCAATCACACCGGCAAGCATGCTGCCCCTTATGCTTTTTTCTGCCGCCTTTGGAGTTGGCCCGGGCGTTGCGGCCGGCTTGGTCTATGGGATTCTTCAGTATCTCCAGGGTGGAGATTTTCTAAATGTCTGGCAGGTTCTGTTCGACTATCTGATCGCTTTTGCTGCGCTTGGCCTTGCAGGTCTGTATAAGCATCTGAATAAACGTTGGCAGGTCTTTCTGACTCTGTTTGTTTCTGCTCTGCTTCTTGTTCTTATGCTGATTGGATACCCTGCAATATGGTGGATTTATGCCATACTGCTTGCGCTTCTTGCCGGTCTCGCATTTTTTGTCATCAAGGACCCGGAAAAATACAGTCTCCTGCCTTCAATGGCAGTCGCTGTGCTTGGCCGCGCTGTTTCCGCAATTATTGCTGGACTTATGTGGGTTGCTGCGTATCCTGTCGAAGGTCAGGCCCCCTTTATCTACAGTGTAATTTACAATGGTGCATATTTGATTCCGGAACTGGTCATCTGCATGTTGCTCGCCGCTCTTATCGGAAACAGGATGTTCAAAATGCTTAAGTCGAAATAATGAAACCATGAAAAAGGAAAGAAGGACAGTCTGATCACTGTCCTTCTTTCCTTTTTCTTCACCTGTGGCAGTATCTTTCTTGCCTATGAATTATTGCTTTCCTTCTTTTTCCGGAAGGATTTCCACTGTTCATTCTCGAACATTATATTTTCGTT
Organism: uncultured Eubacteriales bacterium; assembly: GCA_900321295.1. GTDB lineage: Bacteria > Bacillota > Clostridia > Christensenellales > Aristaeellaceae > UBA2943. The sequence continues at coordinate 2,276 of ONVN01000048.1, read as the reverse complement.
TCATTATGCACCGAAAGGATGGTGTACTTGCTCGACCTTTGTTTTCTGGGAACCGGAGGCTCCATTCCCATGCCGACCCGTGCTCTTGCCAGTCTCTATATCCGAGTGGACGGACGTGCCATCCTGCTCGACTGCGGAGAAGGAACACAAATTGGCATCATGCGGCTTGGATGGGGTTTTCGATGCATAGATTCTCTTCTGTTAACGCATTTCCATGCTGATCATTGTTCTGGCGTTCCAGGTTTTCTTCTCGCCCTTGCCAAAGCAGGACGTGAAGAACCATTTCATATATATGGCCCATATGGGCTGCAGCGTGTCATCGATGGCCTCCGAGTCATTGCTCCCCAGCTTCCATACTCTATCATTCTCCACGAGTTACCTTCCACAGAATCCTCTTTCTCCTCCATAGGTCTTGACATTCGGTCTTTTCCACTTCAGCATGGTATTCCTTGCCTGGGTTACTCTTTTCACCTGAATCGTATGCCGGAATTCGATCCATCCAAAGCGAAAAAGCTGAATATTCCCGTCGATCTATGGAAAGTCCTTCAGCACGGAACACCGGTTACCGTGAACGGTTCCATAATTCAGCCTTCTGAAGTTCAGAAAGGCCCACGGAAGGGTATCTCGTTCGTTTACGCATCCGACACACGACCGGTTGACACCATCATCAGCAATGGACTGAATTCAGACCTCATGATTCTCGAAGGAATGTATGGTGAAGACAACAAGCTCCCGCTTGCAGTTAAAAACCATCATATGCTTTACCGTGAATCTGCTCTTCTGGCGAAAGAAGCACAGACAAGTCGGCTGATCCTGACCCATTTTTCCACATCAATGGAAACGCCAGAAGAAAGCCTGCCCAATGCCTCCGAGGTGTTTTCCCCGACCGAGTGCGCAACGGACGGCATGATCGTTTCACTTGCCTTTCCACAATCATGACATTTCTTCGCCTTCCCTTTTCCAATGCATTGAACTTCCTAACAAGAAAATCCGAAACGCAATCTATTCAAGCGTTTCGGATTTTTCTTTGTCATGTCAGTAATTGACCGTGAGCAAAATCATCTCACAAGGGTTCCAAAGACGAGGTGCCCATGTGGAATTGGTAACCCCACGATTTACCAGAAGATGTTTCTCGTCATAAAAGCCGTCCGTATATTTTGGAAAAAGCCCCTGACCTGGCGCATAAATCCCTTGTCCCAGCAACTGAACCTGGCCTCCATGGGCATGTCCGGAGAGCGTCAGATCAATCCCATGTCCACGAATGCAGGGATCATAGTATTCTGGATGATGACACAGCAGGATCTTATAGCCAGGATATGAGGCCATGACATCTACAAAATGTGTCATTTCCGGTATCATGTCCGGTTCAATCCGATGAGAATCCTTCTCTCTTGATGACAACCCACCGATGGTGATTCCATGATAATCCATGATCTGATCATCCAGCAAGTGAACACGGCTGGCTCTCAGGACTTTCTCAAATGCCGGCCAATCTTCCGATCGTGTCTCGTGATTTCCCAACGAGAGAAAAACAGGGGCAATTGCCGGCGCATCCCTCAGAAAACCGCATGCATGCTCCATCCCTTTTTTATGCCTGTCCAGCATATCTCCTGCGACCAGAATCGCATCTACTCCCCTGAGCGACAGGAGCCAGTCCTGATAGATTCCGTTATGAAGGTCCGAAACAAACCCAAATGTGCACGTTCTCCCAAGATTTGTTTTTGCTGCGACCTGCACTCTGGTGATAATCCTCTTCATGCCGCATTCCTCATTGCGCGGATATGGGCGATGATTAAGGCAATACCACATATCAGGCTCACTGCAGCAAAAACCAAAGCTGTCATGCAAATGTTTCTCCACATGACAGAAAGATATTTTGCAAACAGAGGATTGATTTGAGCAGCACACGAAGCAAAGTCCAAAGCATTTGCAAAAAGCAGAACAGAAAAAATCATCAGTGAACCCGCAGCAAGCCCGCTGCCAGTCCACGCAGCAAAATGATCACGGTCCAGGAGAAGTATCAGCAGAATCAGCACGATGCCGGCACAAGGAACAACCCACCATTTATCCAAAATGCGAATGGTTTCTGCAATATTCACACTCTTGGAAACAGTATTGTATCCTGCAATGATAAGCTGCGGTCGGAGCGGAAAAATGAGCTTCTGCGCCTTCAGTTCAATTGGTGTCACAATTTCACTCTGCGATACTGTACGCTGCATGTTCTTTTCAACGGTTGCTTTAAACCCTTCGTCCTCACGAACAAGATCAAGCATCTT